>JAYUEQ010000262.1:0-22779 GCA_043739205.1 Thermoleophilia bacterium | reverse complement strand
CGCGTGGACGGCGGCGGCACCGCGACCTGGCGCCGGTAAGCGGCGCGCGCGGCTGCAACCGCGCCGGCGGGCACGCGCGGGACGAGCGTGATCGCAGCGGCGGGTGCGGCCGTCGAGCCGCTCGCGATGAAGACGCGGGCACGCGGCAGGAGCACGCTCCGCGGCTTCGCGTCCGGCGCACAGCCTCGGTCGAGGCACGCAAGCGTCTGCTCGATGCGAACCGTCGTCATCCCCCCCGAGGTCGACCGCGACGTCGTCGGCGCAGCGATCACTGCAAACGGCCCCGGATCCGCAATGACCCTTAACGCGCCGGGTCCACTCGCCACGACGGTGTACCGAAACGGATCTCCAAGACCGACCGAGCGGTGGTCGATCGTTGCGCGTACCGTCGCAGCGCCCGCCGTCGGAGCGAGGGCCAGCGCAACAATGAGGGCGGCGAGGACTTTCATGCCTGCACCTTCCACAAGCGGCGCCGTCGCTCCGCCCACGCCCTGAAACGGTCACCGATCTCGTGCGAATCGCTCGTCTCGAGCAACACGGGGTCGAAGTCGAGGCGACGAAAACGTCCGAGCAGCTCCTCAAGGCGGCGCGCGTTCGACGCGGCGCGATCACGCGCCTCACGCGCACTGATCCAGACGTCGTGCACAGCGCCGGTGGCAGGGTCACAGATCGGCAGTACAGCGCCACCGACTTGCGGGAAGGTCTGCTCCCACACCGGGTCCTGGACGATGACCGGCACGACGTCCCAGCGAAGTGCGCGGAGCCGCATCCAGATCCGCGCCGGCACCGGGACGAGGAAGTCCGAGACGACGAACACGAAGCTGCCGGTCGGCAATGCGGAGGACTCGCGAATGAGCGCATCCAACGCGACGCTGAGCGAGCTTTCGGGCGCGTCGTAGGCGCCGCCTTGCTCGCGGCGCGCGCGCCCGCGCTCGCGCTGCACGGGGCGGCGCAACGCCCCGTCGACCGCGACGACCTCACCGTGCTCGGCGGCTGCGCTTGCTTCGATCAACCGCCCGGCGGTCTCAGCTGCCGCCCGCTTATCGAGCCAGGGGGACGGCGGCGCGTGAATCGCCATGCCGGGACGCCGGTCGAGCACGAGCGCAACGCGCGGCGCCTGCTCGGCGAAGAACTCCCGCACGACGAACTCGTCGGTGCCGCGCGCCTCAGACAGCCGCGCCGAAGCGGCCCAGTGGATGTGGGCGATCAGGTCGCCGGGACGGTACGGGCGAGTGCCGGCGACCTCGTCGCCCGTGCCGCGACGCGAGCTGCGCCGCCGGCCGAATTGCACTCCGAGAAAGCGACGCCGCGGAACGAGCGCGAACGGTCTGGCCGCCCTCGCCGGCGAGCTCATGCTTCCGCCGCTCGCGCCTCCGCGCCCCACGCCGGCTCCGGCCGATGCGCGCGCTCCTGGCAGGCGGCGAACACGCGCTGCACCGCCTCGTCGCGCGAGAGGTCGTTCTCGACGATGAGCTCTGGCGCCAGCATCAACCGGTGACCGATCACGGGGGCAAACAGCGCCTCCACGTCCTCTGGCACGCCGTAGTGCCTTCCGTGCAGCAGCGACCACGCGCGCACCGCCCGTTCGAGCGCGAGGCTGCCGCGCACCGAGGCGCCGACCTGGACGATGTCGAGGTCGCGCGTTGCGCGCACGAGGTCGACGATCCAGCGCTTGAGCAGCGGATCGACGTAGACGTCCTCCACCATCGTGAACAACACGTCGAGCTCCTCGAGCTTGACTGCCGGGCGGAGCTTACGGAGCGGATGTCCGTGCAGCTGATCCTCGAGGATGCGCAACTCGTCCTCGACGTTGGGATACCCGAGCGAGGTACGGAGGAAGAAACGGTCGAGCTGCGCCTCGGGCAGCGGGAAGGTCCCGTCCTGCTCGATCGGGTTCTCGGTCGCGATCACGAGGAACGGGACGGGCAGGCTCCGGGTCACACCGTCTACCGTCACTTGCCGCTCCGCCATCGCCTCGAGGAGCGCCGACTGCGCCTTCGGAAGCGCGCGATTGACCTCATCGACGACGACGACGTTCGCGAACACCGGGCCGGGGCGAAACTCGAACAGTCGCGACTGCGGGTTCCAGATCGACAAGCCCGTGATGTCCGTCGGCTGCAGATCCGGCGTGCACTGGATGCGGTTCGAGACCGCGCCCTCGATGCTGCCGGCGATCGCTCGCGCCAGCACCGTCTTCGCGGTTCCGGGCACATCCTCGAGCAGGACGTGACCGCCGCACGCGAGTGCTGCGATCACGAGCGTCACCGCGTCGTCCTTCCCGAGCACGACGGTCTCGACGTTGCGGCGCAGGCGCTCGGCGACGTCGATCGCGTCGTCGAATTTCTCTGGTCTCGTCGGCTCGCTCACGCGTCGATCCTATGCTTCGGGCTCCGCGGCTCCCAGACGCGGCAAGCGACGGCGGAGACACTGGGGGTCATCCGCACGTCGGTCTGCCGCAGTCCAGAGGTGAGCTACTACGCGACTTTGAGCGTCCCGGCCATGCCGAGCTCAGCGTGCCGCGGGACGTCGCAGATGAACTGATACTTCCCCGCCTTCTTGAAGGTGACGGTGAAGCTCGAGACCTTGCCGGGCGAACCGACGTTGGTCGCCTTGACACCCTGGATGTCGAAGTTGTGGTACGCGTGACCCTTGTTCGTCGCCTTGAACGTGTAGGCGACGCCATGCTTGAACCCCGTGGTCTTCGACAGCTTGAAGTGGTAGTCGGTCATCGTCACGGTGACCAAAACCGCCTTCGCGCTGTGAGAGGAAGCCGACGCGACAGTCGCGTACAGGCCGACAACGACGAGGCTCACCGCGACGAGCAGCCCGATGATCTTCTTCATGACGCCAAACCCTCCTGGACGATTCCTATTTGACGTAGACGTACGGTTCGGATGGTAGCTGGCCTCGCGCAGCGGGCCAGTCGGCTGTGGAACGTGAGGAGGGCCGACATTGATGCCGGCCCTCCCTGGTTCTTTTCGTGCCTCGATCAGTCGGTCAGGACGGGAGTGCGAACGTGTAGAGGTCCGAGCCGAACTTGACCTTGGCTGTTCCCGAACTGGAGGAGATGCCGTTGCCGCCGGCGTAGACGGCGACGTACTGCTTGCCGTTGACCGTGTAGGTCATCGGCGGAGCACCGACACTCGCAACCATCTTCGGCGATGACCAGAGCAGCTTGCCGCTCTGATCGTCATAGGCCTGCAGGACGCCGCTGTTCCGCCCGACGAACACGAGCCCGCCGGCCGTCGACATGATGCCGCTGTAGCACATGTCACCCGGCGTGAACGGGACCGACCATACGCGTGTGTTCGTGCGCATGTTCATCGCCACGACCTTGCCGAGCGGCTTCAGACCCGGGCTGCCCTTGGGCTGGAAGAGCCCTTCGATCTGGAAGAAGTTGCCGAGCGGCTTGAGGCCACCTGCCTTGACCGGCGGCAGAGCCTTCCAGGCTCCCGAGCTGTCCTTCGAGCAGATGTACATGTAGCCCGTCTTCGAGCTGTAGCTCGACGGCGGCCAGTCGGTTCCGCCGAGGGCAGTCGGAGCAAACGCCGTGTACTGCGTGTCGTTGTACGGCGTGAAGAGGCAGCCAACCTTGACGGGATTCCCGTCGGGAGCCTTCCACTTCGACCACACCTTCTTGTCCGCGCACTGCGCAGCGAACGGCTGGCCAACCGGAATCGGCTGCGTCGGCCACGTGTGCTGTGCTGCATTCTGCGGCACCTTCTTCTCATTGATGCCGAGGATCGGCTTGCCCGTCTTGCGGTCGAGGAGGTAGACCCAGCCGGTCTTCCCCATGCTCGCGAGGGCGTGCCTCATCTGGCCCTTGATCTGGAGATCGAAGAGCACGATCGGCGTCGCCGCCGTGTCGTAGTCCCAGATGTCGTGGTGCACTTCCTGGAAGTGCCAGGCGTACTTGCCCGTGTTGACGTTCAGGGCGACAACGGACTCGGTGAAGAACTCCTTGCCCTTGCCGCGCTGGGTGCCGTTGTACGGGACGGGGTTGCCCACGCCGACGTACACGAGCCCGAGTGCGGGATCGATGCTCAGCGGAGCCCAAACAGCGCCACCGCCGAGGTACGCCCGCTTCTTCGGCCACGTGTTGGCGCCGCGCTCGCTACCGACCGGGATCACGTTGAAGCTCCACTTGATCTTCCCGGTCTTCGCGTCGAGCCCGAGCACCTTGCAGCGTGCGCCGAAGTCGCCACCGGACTGGCCGATGACCAGCATGCCGTTGTAGTACGTCGGTGGGCTGGTGAAGAAGTAGCCAAGCTTGTAGTTCCCGGCGTTCGTCTTCCACGCAACACGTCCGGTGCCCTGGTCGAGGCCGACGATGTTGCCGTCGGTCTGCGCCATGAACACCTTGCCGTCGCCGATCACGACACCGCGGCTCGTCGGCAACCCCGACGCAAAGCCCTTCGGATACTTCGGCTTGTAGTACCAAAGACGCTCGCCCGTGACGGCGTCGAAGGCGAACACGTTGCCCTTGGAATCGGGCATGTACATCGTGCCGTTGTACACCACGGGCTCCGCCTCGGAGAATGCCCCGGTGAAGTTCGGCTTGCCCTTGGACGGAATGGCAACACGCGTGTGCCAGGCGACCTTGAGCTGCTTCACATTCGTCTTGTTGATCGTCGCGATCGACGAGTACTGGCGGTTGTACATATCGCCGCGCGCGGTCACCCAGTTGGCGCCGGGCTCGGCCGTGAGATCCGACGCAGAGAACGCGGGGATCGGTGAGATCGCGTGCGTCTTGGATGACGCACTCCACGCAACCGTTGCGAGAACCGCGCCGGCTACGAGCAGAACGAACAGGGCGCGAATGCCCTTCATCTCCACCTCCTGGAGTGCAATATGACTAGGTGAATTCCCTGTTCAACGGTTGGGGCCCGTTGCTGCCCGCAGCTCACGCCGTAGGCCTCTCGGAGTTTACGTAAACGGACACCTCGTGCGCTACCCTCTCAAGAAGATTTTTCCCCGAGGAGGAGGACGCGAAGTGAAGAGGGTGCTTGTCGTCATCGCCGCCGTTGCGGCACTCGTTTCGGTTGCGGCTCCCTCGTCGCTCGCACGGGGCAACACGACGTCGCCGGGCTACAACTTCCAGATCTACGTCACGCTGACTGACTCGAACGTCGTGCTCAGCCGGTCGATCGCAAAGCGCGGCTGGCTGGCCCATTTCCGAATTCAGAACAACGGCAAAAAGACGCACGTGTTCGACATCGGCGGCCTGAAGCGCACGATCCCGCCGGGCCAGCTGCGTTCGCTCGGCTCGTACATGGATACCCGTGGCCAGTACGCCTACAGGGTTGACGGCAAGCTCCGCGGGTATTTCACCGTCAACTAGGCAGCCGGCGGCTCAGGCGCCCGTGAACCTTCGCGTCGCCAGCGTGGTCGGAACCATCGCGATGGCTGTCGTCGCGTGCGTGGCTCCGGCCGGTGCCGCCGATTGGCGGCAGCCGAACGCGAACCTCCGTGGGACGCGAGCCGTTGCCTCGCCGATCTCCGCCCGTACCGTTGGGAGCCTGCGCGTCCGCTGGCGCTTTCCGTTGACGCACGGCTCGACCTTCGGGTCGTTTGCCTCGACACCGCTCGTTGTAGGTGACACGGTCTATGCGCAGGACTTGAGCTCGTCGGTGAGCGCGATCGACGCCCGCACGGGCGGCGTGCGGTGGTCGTTCCGCGTGCAGGCGCCGAATGACGGGCCCAACGGCCTCGCCGTCGAAGGTGCCCGGCTCTTCGGCGCGACCGACACGAGTGTCTTCGCGCTCGACCGCAGCACCGGCCGACGCCTCTGGGCCCGACGACTCGTCAGCAGGTACGAGCAGTTCGTCGACATCGCCCCGCTCGCCGCACGCGGGCTCGTGTTCACCTCGACGATCGGGTTCGCTCCGGGCGGCCGGGGCGCGCTCTACGGGCTCGACCAACGCACCGGCCGGATCCGCTGGCGCTTCGAGACGATTCGCGACCCGTGGGCGTTCCCGTCGGCCGGCGGCGGTGGCGCCTGGTATCCCCCCTCACTCGCGCCCGACGGGCGGATCTATTTCGGCATCTCGAATCCCGGGCCGTGGGGCGGCTCGCCCGTGCGGCCGAACGGCGGGATGTACCCCGGCCCAGTGCCGTACACGGATGCGCTCGTCGCACTGACGGCGACCACCGGCAGCCTTCGCTGGTATGACCAGGTGACGAAGCACGACGTGCGCGACTACGACTTCGAAGCCTCGCCGATCGTGGTCGGGCGCACCGTCTTCGGCGCAGGGAAAGCCGGCCGCGTGGTCGCATGGGACCGCGTGAGCGGCAAGCGGCTCTGGTCGCGCGCGGTCGGAACGCATCTCCACGACCTCGGCCCGCTGCCGCGGCAACCGACCACCGTGTGCCCCGGGCTGTGGGGCGGCGTCCTGACGCCGATGGCCTACGCGCACGAACGCCTCTTCGTTCCCGTCGTCGAGCGCTGCATGCGCGAGAGCTCCGTCGACCCTGCGTTCCTCGCCGACCTGACACGCGGAAAGGGCGTGCTCGTCGCGCTGTCTGCACGGACCGGCCGGCAGCTCTGGTCGCGCCGTCTCGGCTCACCGCCGACCGGCTGCGCGACCGTCGCGGGCGACGTCGTCTTCGTGCCCACGCTCGCGGGCCATGTCTTCGCCTTGGCGGCGTCCGACGGACGGACGCTCTGGCAGACGCAGGCGCGCGCCGGGATCAACGGTTGCCCGAGTGTCGCGGGCGGGCTCTTGCTCGTCGGCGCCGGCGCGCCGACCACGCACGGGCGCGGTGTGCCAGAACTGACTGCCTACAGCCTTCCGGGGTACGGTTCCTGAATGGCCGAGCCCATGGGTGAACAGAGCAAGGAGCGGTTGGCGCGGGCGAAGGACACCGCCGACCAGCTGCTTGCGAACATCGAGACGGTCGTGCACGGAAAGACGCAGCGGATTCAACTGGTGATCGCCGCGCTCGCCTGCCGCGGGCACGTGCTCTTCGAGGACGTCCCCGGCACGGCGAAGACGGTCCTTGCCCGTGCGATCGCCGGTTCGATCGGCGATGTGACCCCGTCACGCGTCCAATGCACACCCGACCTGCAGCCGACCGACGTCACCGGACTTTCCGTCTACAACCAACAGACGCGCGACTTCGAGTTCCGGCCGGGGCCGGTGTTCGCGAACATCCTGCTCGTCGACGAGATCAACCGCGCGATGCCGAAGACGCAGTCGGCGTTGCTCGAGGCGATGGCGGAACGGCAAGTGACCGTCGACGGAGTGACGTATCAGCTCCCGGACCCGTTCCTCGTGCTCGCAACCGAGAACCCGATCGAGCAGGAGGGGACGTTCCCGCTGCCGGAGGCTCAGCTCGACCGCTTCTTCCTGAAGACGGAGCTCGGATACCCGACCGTCGACGAGGAGATCGGCATCGTGCGCGAGCAACGCGCTCAGCATCCGCTCGACGACCTCAAGCCTGTCGTCTCAGTCGAAGCGATTCGCGAGCTCGAGCGCGCGGTCGCGGACGTCTATACCGACGACGTGCTGCTGCGCTGGATTGTCGAGCTCGTCACGGTGACGCGCGAGATGGAGTCGGTCGCCCTCGGAGCGTCCGTGCGTGCGAGCCTGGCGCTCGAGCGCACCGCGCGCGCATGGGCGCTGATTCAAGGCCGCGACTTCGTCACTCCCGAAGATGTCGAAACGCTGTTCTTGCCGGTGATCGGGCATCGCGTCGTATTCACCCCGACGTTCGTGGCCGAGAACCGCCAGCTCGGACGCGACGGGGCGCTCACCCAGTTCAGTGACCTCGTCTTCTCCCGGGTCGCGCGCCCGGAGCCTTCGGACGAGCGCGAGCTGAAGGTCCTCAGCGGTTACTCCTAGATGGTTGATCCGTAAATCGAGTGCTCGCGGGGATGGTCTGGATCAAGCAGGTCGGACAGGTCGGGCGCAGGGCATAGCGGTGCCTACGTTCAAGCCCGACCGGGCCGAGATGCGCAGCATCCAGGCCACCATCCGCGAGTGCTCCAATTGTCGATCAAGCATCTAGCATGGTCGCGTCGCCGACCGACGTGATCCCGCTGCACCCGCGGCGCCGACTGCTCGGGACGACCTCAGGAGGAGCGACCAGCATCCGGCGCGGAGGGCGCGCCGATGTCGCGAGCTCCCGTCCCTATCGCCCCGGCGATCATTTTCGGACGATCGACTGGAAAGGGTCAGCACGTCTCTCCTCGGCGCGACAGCGTGACGACTTCATCGTGCGCGAGCGCTTTGCGGAGGAGATCCCGGCGGTGGTGCTCGTCATCGACCGCCGCCCGGAGATGGCTCTGTACCCGGCCGACCTGCCGTGGCTACGCAAGCCGGCCGCCGTTCACGCGGCAGCGCGTCTCCTCGTCGCGAGCGCCCTCAACCAGCGGTCACTCGTCGCATACCTCGACTATGCAACGCACCCAGGCGAGACGACTGCGGGTACACCGTTCTGGGAGGCTCCGCGGGCGCAGGCCAACGTGTGGCGGTCCGGCCTCCGTGAGCGGCTCGAGCACCATCTCGCCAACCCGTTCGACGCACCCGACGACAACGTCGCTCAGGCCCTCACCTTCCTCGGAGGTCTGCGCGGCACCGTTCCGATCGGCAGCTTCCTCTTCGTCCTCTCGGACTTCATCCAGCCCACGACCCCCGAGTTCTGGGGCCAGGCAGTCGACCACGGCTGGGACGTCGTGCCGGTGATCGTCCAGGACCCTGTGTGGGAGCAGAGCTTCCCGCAGATCGACGGAGTAGCGATGTCGCTCGGCGATGCCCGCGGGACACGGGGCCGCGTCGTGCGACTCGATGCGCGCGAAGTCGAACTGCGCCGCAGCCTCAACGAAGCGCGCCTCGACCGGCTGCAACGCGACTTCGTGCGGCTCGGACTCGACCCGGTCGTGATCGGACACGACACACACGACGAAATCCATGCCACGCTTCTCGAGTGGGCCGACGCGCGCGCAGGCGCCGGGAGAGGGACACAGTGACCGGCTGGCTGACTCGGGGACGGATCGCGGGCGCCGCGGTCGTGATCCTTACCGCCGCGGCGGTCCTCGTGCTCGCAGCTGTGGTCGCGCCTCGGTGGTGGAACGGTGACGGCGGCACGTATGCCCCGCGGACAACGCTCGTGCATGCAGAGGTGACGCCGTCACGCTCGTTCTTCGGCCAGGTGCTGACCGCGCGCGCCCGACTGGTCGTCGATCCCCGCCATGTGGACCCGGCCAGCGCGGAGCTTGCCGCCGACTTCCGCCCGTACCGCATTCGATCGGAATCGCGTCGCATCATGAGGGGCCTCGGGCGTGCGGCGGTTGTGGACTTTCAGTACGAGATTCAGTGCGTGACCCGCGCGTGCGTTCCGACCGCGAAGACTCGAGGTGCGGATGCAATGCGGCTCAAACCGGCCACGGCGACCTACCGTGATCGCACCGGCCGGACGCTCAAATCGCGGGTCAAGTGGCCGATTTTTGGCGTCCAGTCTCGGCTCACCGCGGACGAGATCGCCCTCTCAACACCGCAAATCGCGCGGGACTCGACACAGCCGCCCGTTTCGTGGACGATCTCGCCGGGACTCCTAGGCGGCCTCGCGCTCACGCTCGCGTGCTTGCTGCTCATCGCGGCCGGGCTGTTGATTGCAGCGGTCGTCGGCGGCGACAGCCGCCTGGTACGACCACGGCACATTCCAGGACACTTCACCCCGATCGAGCGCGCACTCGCACTTGCCGAGCACGCGGCCGCGCACGGCGAGGTCGATGAGAGCCGGAAAGCTCTCGAGCGGCTCGCTGCCGAGCTGCGAAAGCGGCATGCCGTAACTCACGCCGACGACGCCGAGCGGTTGGCATGGTCAGAAACCGTGCCTTCCCTGGAAAGTGTCGCTGCGCTGGCGACCAGTGTGAGGTCGAACGGTGCTCGCTGACCTCAAGGCACTCGTCGACCGCTTCCTGCGACGGGGAGCCGGGATGTCGGTGCCCCTCGCTGACCTCTCCTCGCTCGACAAGGCCGCCCGCCGCACGCGCGTTGTGCGATTGGCGCTGGCCGCCGCGCTCGTTGCGGCCACCGTTGCCGCCGTCCTCGCCGCGCCGGCAAGCCCGGGACGGCGCTTCCTCCCCGCCAACGCCACCGGCATCGTCGTCCTCGACCTCTCGTCGAGCGTCCGGCCGGAGACCTACTACCGAATCGAGCAAACGCTCGCGACAATCGCAGCATCGCAAAGTCGCCTCGGGCTCGTGCTCTTCTCCGACGTTTCCTACGAGGCTTTCCCGCCGGGCACACCGGCTCGGGAACTGAAGCCGCTGCTCCGCTTCTTCGCGCCCGCTACGGCGGCGGCCAACGCAAACGACCAGTCGCCGCGGACCCCCTGGGACCAGTGGTTCTCGGGGGGCACCAAGATCTCGAACGGGCTCTTTCTCGCTGCGGAGATGCTCCAACAGCAGCACGTGAAGCGAAGCGCCGTCATGTTGATCAGCGATCTCGCCGATGATCCGACCGACCTGACGCGGCTCACCGATGCAGTCCTCTTACTCGAGCAGCGCGCGGTGCCCCTCGAGATCGTCGCGCTCGATCCGACCGCCGCAAACGCCGATTTCTTTCAGCGCCTGCTCGGAACGGACGCGATCTTCCGTCAGGCGCAACTCCCGACCGACGCTCAGGCACGTGGGCAACTGCAGGTCACGGGGACGTTCGCAATCAAGCTCGCCGCATTCACCGCGCTCGCGATCGCCCTCCTGGCGTTGAACGAGTGGTGGGCCGAGCCGCTTCGCTGGCGACGGAGGCCTGTGTGATCCGTCGTCTCGTTGGTGCCGCAGCGCTCCTCGTCGTGGCGACGGCGCTCGTACTGCTCGCGCGCGACACGTGGCGCTGGGAGCGGGCTGTCCACGACGCCGATGCGCGCGCCGCGCTCGCGCCGATCTCGCCGGCGGCCTGGCAGGCGGACGCGACGCTGCCGGCAGGACTCGCCCGACGTCTGCTGGGACTGAGCGACGACCTCGCGTTCCGGCGCGCCTCGATGGAAGCGATTCGCACCGCGTCGCGGGCCGCAACGACGGGCAGCCAGAAGCAGCGTTCGATCCTCGAGTCCGCGCTTGCCCGGATCGCCCGCTCCGACCCCAATCCAACGCGTGCCTCCCGTGCCGCGGACTACCTCGGGGTCTTGCTCTACAGCGACCCGCCGTCGCCGGACCAAGCTGCAAACCCCTATGGAGATCCGACCCAGGGAGGCCCCTCGAGCCAGCAGACGCCGGAGCAGAAAGCGCTGGCGCAGTTCGTCAATGCGGTCCGGCTCGATCCGGGTGACGACAGCGCACAGCGGAACCTCGAGCGGATGTTGCGGCAGGCTCTCCCACCGCCTCGCAAGGGTGTTCCGCAACCGGGGGGCGGGGAGAAGTTCGGCCACAAGGGCTCCGGAGCGCGCGCTCCCGGGCACGGCTACTAGGGGCCTCCGGCGGTTTTGCGCCTCGTCTTCCTTACTCCGATCGGCGCGTTGCTTGCGCTTGGCGGGCTCCTTCCGCTCGCCGCGCTCGCACTGAACGAACGTCGCGCACGCAGAGCGCGACGCTCGCTCGGCGTCGACGCTCCTCCGCAACGGTCGTATGCGGGAACCGTTGCCGCGCTTGCACTCGTGCCCGTGTTGCTCGGGCTCGCAGTCGCGCAACCCGTCCTCCAGTCGACTCGCACCATTCGGGTGCGCGCCGATGCGCAGGCGTTCTATGTCTTCGACATCTCCGAGTCGATGGGCGCCTCTGCAGGGCCGCGCCGGCCGACGCGAATCACGCGCGCCCTCGCAGCGGCAAGCCGAATGCATCTTGCACTGCGTGAGATTCCGTCCGGCGTCGCCACGATGACGGATCGAGTGCTCCCGAACATCTTCCCCACGGGCAGCGAGCAGGTGTTCACCGCCGCACTCGCGGACACGGTCGGCATCGAGCGTCCGCCTCCGAAGGGTCTCAACGAGACGGCAACGACGTTCGCCTCACTCGATACGTTCGCCGGCTCCAACTTCTTCTCCGATGGCGTCACGCATCGTCTCGTCATTCTCTTCACGGACGGGGAGACCGCGCCGTATTTTGTGGGCGACCTGCGTGAGGCGCTTCGCCCGGCGCCGCACACCCGCTTCGTGATCGTTCGTTTGGGACGCCCGACCGACCGAATCTTTGCCGGCGGGAAGCCCGACCGCGCTTATCGGCCGGACCCCACCGCAGCTCACTCGACGAGGGTTCTTGCCTCGGTCCTCGGCGGGCGCGCCTATACCGAGAGCGGTGTCGGCGGAGCGATCAAGGCCGCGCGGCTGTTTGTCGGGACGGGCCCACTCGTCGGGCTAGGCGAGGGCTTGCACGTCGTCGCGCTCGCTCGCTGGCTCGTTTTGGCCTCGTTGCTGCCGCTGGGCTTCCTCCTCTGGCGGCGCAACATCGTTCGATGACAACACTCTCCCGCCACGGCCCGCGCTTGACTACCATCGCTGGCGCAGGAAGCCCGTCGGACCGACCACAGGCAGGCCGGAACGCAACGAGGTGAAGACGTGACGGCCCAGCAAGACGAACACGCATACCGGATCGGCGAAGTCGCGGAACGCGTCGGGGTGACAACGCGAACGATTCGCTATTACGAGGAGCTCGGCTTGCTCGGCAACGACAGCGCCAGGGCGAAGGGCGCTCACCGGCTCTACAGCGATGCAGACGTCTCGCGCCTGCAGGAGCTGATCCGGTTGCGCGACCTGCTCGGCCTGTCCCTCGACGAGTTGATCGAGCTCGCACAGGCGGAAGATGCGCGCGCAGGGCTCCGGAACCAGTGGGACAGTGGCCCGGATGATGCCGAGCGCCTGCGCATTCTCGATGAGGCGACGCCGCTCCTCGAGCGCCAACTCGCCCTCGTCCGCGCCCGACAGAAGACGCTCGCGGAGTTCGCATCCTCGCTGGAGGAGCGGCTGAACGAGATCCACGCGAAAGCGGCCGAGCTAGCCAAGCCCGCGGCCGGTAAGGTGCGCTGATGGATTCCGACCGCGCACACGAGCTTCTCCAGGCCGAGCGCGCGCGCATCGAGCGCGCGCTCGCAGGGGTGCAACGGGAAGACGACGGCGAGATCAATGACCAGTCCGACCCGGCCAATCTCGCGACGGACCTCTACCAGGACGAGCTCGACGACACCTTCGCCGGCGACTTCAACGAGCAACTCGCCGCGCTCGAGCGCGCCGAGGCTCGCCTCGCCGCCGGCACGTACGGCCTGTCGGTCGAGAGTGGCGAGCCGATTCCGGACGCCCGCCTCGAGGCGCTGCCGCTGGCCGAGCGAACGGCCGACGAAGAACGCGCACAGACCGGCCGCTAGAACTAAGCGGCCGCCCGCGAACGGCGCCGGTTGAAGCGTTCGACCCGGTTGCCACTGGCAACGATGCGCTCGACGCCCGTGTAGGCCGGATGGCAGTTGGAGCAGACATCGACCGAAAGCGTGTCTGCGGTGGAGCGGACGCTGAACGTCGTTCCGCAAGTCGCGCAGACGACGTCGACGACGTGGGTGTTCGGATGGAGAGTCAAAGTGCTCCTTGATCGGTTGCTCGTTCAAACGACCGGTGGGGCCTTGGTATTCCGTTGCGTCACGCAACCTTCTCCGTCGTCTTGACACCGCCTCGTGCGGCGTGACATAACCGCAGCTAACCAAGACCTGAATCAGCTCTCAGTTTAGGAGGAACACCATGCGGGCCCACGTCGCGATCGTTGCCATTGTCTGCGGGCTGGCGCTCTTCGGCGCGTCGAGCGCGGGGGCAACCGGAACCGTCAGCAAGTCGTTCCCGGCCGGCTTCCCGGTGCTCACGGACGCCTCGCTCGGAACCCCCGTGATCGGCTTCGGCGCCGCCGGGCCGGTCGTCCACACCCCGGTGATCTTCCTGCACGGAAACAACGACACGCCGTTTCCGACGACGTGCAACCCGTTCGGGAACGTCCACTCCATGGCGCAGTTCTTCGCCGATCACGGTTACGCGACGAGTGAACTCTGGGCGCTCGGCTATCAGGGCGACCAGTGTGACCTCCTCGCAGACCAGACGAAGCGCTCCGGGGTCCAGCACTCGACGATTGCGAACGTCCCGGACCTGCGCGCGTTCGTCGAGGCGGTGCTCGCCTACACAGGCGCCAAGCAGGTCGACATCGTTGGCCACAGCCTCGGTGTGACGTTGGCGCGCGAGTGGATGCGCGAGGATCGCGCGTATCGCCTCGTCCGGCGCTTCGTTGCGATCGACGGGCCTAATCACGGGATCACCGACTGTTCTCCGTCACCGGCGAACTACTGGCAGGCCCCGTCACTCGGTGGGTTCACACCGCTGAGCGCGATCTGCCAGGAATACGGGTCGCCCGACACCCCTTTCCTTGCGCTGCTGAACCGCGGCAGCGAGACGCCGGGGCCGACGCGTTTCCTCGTGATCCGCAACGCCGACACGAGCTTTGTCTACTTCTCGGCGCAGGACGGCTATATCGCACCCGTTCCCGCGGAGGATTACCTCGGCCGGCCGCACGATTTCTCGCAGAGCGCCACGCTCCAGGGCTCCGAACGGCTCGATCTGATGGGCCAAGGTCAGTACGACCCGATCCTCGGCACAACACACCTCGGAATCCTCAACTCGCCTGACACGTGGAACGCAGCGCTCGCGTTCCTCACGAGCCCGTCGCACAGCCGTAACCCGTAGAGACTCGGCCGCGTGGAAGGATTGGCGTCGACATGCGACGCCAATCCACCCCGGCTCGTTGGTGCGCATTGCTGGTGGCCGGCGCCCTGACCGTCGTTCTTGCGGGTGCGGGCCAAACTGCAGCCCCCCACCTCGACACCGGCCGCTACCTCTACGTCTTCCCCGACCGGGGACTGGATGTGTACGACATCGCCGCGCACCAACGGCTCGTTCTGCACCTCGACCTGCCGGAAGCACATGCGATGCGCGGCGTGGCCGCGGCCATCCCCACGCACCGGCTGTTCCTCAGCGTCGGCGGAAACGGCGGCGCAAACGGCAACGGCTCGGTCGTGGCCATCGACCTGCTGACCAATCGCGTCGTGTGGCAACACCACTACACGACCGGCACCGACGGCCTGGCCGTGACCCCCGACGGGTCATGGCTGTATATCCCGGTCGGCGAGCACACGATGGACGATCGCTGGCGCGTCGCCGATGCGCGCACCGGCAAGATCGTCGCCGAGATCCACGCCGGCCCGGGCCCGCACAACACCGTCATGTCGCCGGACGGTCGCCTTGTCTACCTCGGTCCTCGGAACTCGCGGTACCTCTACGTTGCGTCGACGCGAACCAACCGGATCGTGCGCCGCGTCGGGCCGCTGCTCCCCGGCGTGCGCCCGTTCACGATCGACCCCACGCGCCACCTCGCCTACACGACGGCCACCGGGTTCCTCGGGTTCCAGGTGAGCAGCCTGAGTAGCGGGCGGGCGCTCTACACCGTGCCGGTGCGCGGCTTCGCATCAGGAAAGTCGCTGGGGACGCCGAGCCACGGGATCACACTCACGCCCGATGGCCGCAAGGTGTTCGTGATCGACGTGCCGAACGGGTACGTGCACGCGTACGACGTCTCACGCGTGCCGGCGAAGCCGCCGCGGCACGTGGCCGACATCGCGCTGCGCCATCTCATGGGGGGCCACGAGTCGCCGTGCGGCGGAGATTGCGGCCGGGCCGGTTGGCTTCTGACGAGCCTCGACGGTCGCTACGTCTACGTCGGCGATTCGGGCGACGTGATCGGGACGCGGTCGCTCGCCGTCGTCGGCTTCATTCCCGCCCTCGCCAACTCGCGGTACCCGATCGAGATCGACTGGCGCAACGGCGTGCCGATCCGAACGAGCACGCGCAGCGGCATCGCGCGCTGAGCTCAGCCGATTGCGCGCACGAGGCGTTCGCGTTCGGTCCCGATCGCGTTCGCCAGCGTGTTCAGCTTCGCGATCTGCGCATCGTAGGCGCCGGCCGCGGCCGCCTGCCGTCGTCGCGTCTCCTGCCCGTTCAGGGTCGTGGCGAGCGTGAGGAGCGAATGGATTGCAGCGTTCGCGCGGGGAATGTCCGGCTTCGTGCGAGCCAGCACGCGCCGAATTTCGGCGCAGAGCGTGACGCTCCGCGTGAGGGCTGTTTGCTGGGCCTCGAGCGTGGGTCGTAGCAGCGACGGCGCCTGCGCCGGCACAAGCCCGGGCGCAATCGGCCGGAGCGCGTCGCCGTAACGGCCGAACGCTTCCCCGTAGCGCTGCAGGACAGTCTTCGAGCTGCTGCGAGACACATTGGCCAGGCGCGGCGTGGCGGAGATCGCGCCGAGGTCGACGCGGAGTTGCGAGGCGGCCGCGGTGAGCGCCGGCGCCGCCGTCGCGAGCCGCCCCACGTCGTGCGAGGTCTGGATCAGCTCGTCGACGAGTCCCTGCTGCAACGCAAGCCGACGAACGAGCAGCTCCGACAACCGCTGAGCGTCGGGAGGCACCTCAAGTGCGCGCACGTCGCGCAACGTGGCCGCGATGGTCGTCCGTGCGAACTGTAATTTCCGGAGACCACGGGCAGTTGGACGTTTCAGCGAGAACGATTGCAGAGTCGCATCGATCTGCCCCTGCTTCCCGACGAGGTTGAGTTGCGCGTGCTGGACGTTCGTCAGATATCGGTTGACGGCTTCCCGACGCGTCTTCGTCCCGTCGCTCGAACCGCATCCGGCGGCAACGAGCACGACGAGCGCGCACAGGACAGCACGAAGACCGGTCACGCCCTTACTTCAGGCGCACGACAGTCGAGACACTGCCGTCCCGATGAGCGAAGACGAGCTTGACGAGACCCTTACCCGACGCGAACCAGCACGTCCGCGTACCGCTTCCGAAGAGGTAGCCGCGCTGCGTCAGCGTCGAGCGGACGACGAGCGCGCGGAACGTTCCAGCCGGGACCGTGACGGTCTGCATGCCGGTGATCCGCGTTTGCCCGTTCACTCCGTATGTCCGGTAGTCGTCACTCGAGCTCGACGTCGTCCACTGGTCACCCACGGCAGGAAGCGCACTGAGAATCGGGTTCATCCCGAACGTCAGGAGGTCGAGTGCCGTCACGAAATGGTTTCGCTGACTCGCGGGCGCGCCCACAGGCCCGAGTGGCGGGAATTTCACCGACGCACTCGATGTCGTCGTGCCCCAGAGATTTGTAAGCCCGTCGAGACGCTTGGAGAACCCGTAGGTGCCGACCGCCTTGATCGGACCGGCGGCGCTCTGAAGCTTCAGACGCGCAGTCCCGTTGACGACTGCGTCGACGACGAAGCGATCGACTTCCGGCGTCGTCAGGTGCTTCGTGTTCGTCCACCGGAATGCCAGCGTGGAGTCCTTCGCGAGCGGGAAGAAGTCGTCATCCGTCACGGCCGGGAGCGGCGTCTGGCTCGTACTCTGCAGCGCCGCCGTCATCACCGGCGCCGAGGCACCGCCCGTGTGATCGAACTCGATCTTCACGGGCCCCACGCCGTAGACCCACCAGACGGTGCGCGTGCCGCTGCCGTACGGATCGCCGATTGCTCCGGCCTGGGTGATGTGCGTCACGACACGCGCCGCAACCACACCCTGGGGAAACGCGGGGACGACCACCTTCTCGCGACCGCGGTACGCAGAGGTGCTCGAGACATCGTTTGCCGCGCCACCGGTGCTCGTCCAGGTCGCTCCGTTCACGAGCGGCTCGACCAGCAACGGATCGCGGGAGCCCCAGATCAGGTTGTAGAGCGTGCTGGACAGCGCGTTGCCGCACCCCGATGCCTGCCCGCAGAGGACGGGGAACTCCGGTGGCGGCGGTGTGCTCGACCAGTCGGTGTTCTTGAGCCCGGCGTTCGTCTCCTGGAAGGACGCAACGCCCGCTGACGACACCGCACCGTCGGGGTTCCCGAGACCCTCCGTCGTCCAGGCGAGCGTGAAGGACGGTCCCTTCTGCGACTTCACCGTGAC
This sequence comes from Thermoleophilia bacterium, assembly GCA_043739205.1. GTDB lineage: Bacteria > Actinomycetota > Thermoleophilia > Gaiellales > Gaiellaceae > PALSA-600. The sequence continues at coordinate 4,882 of JAYUEQ010000262.1, read as the reverse complement.
TTTTTCCATCGTCAATACGGGGGCGTAGGTGCTGTCCGACCACGCGTAAGTCCATGTCGCACCGTCCGGGTGCGGCAGCCAGTTGTCGGACGCAGCCGCAGCCTGCGTCCACAGCAAAGCCACGGCAACGCAGCCAAGGACCCCTTTCAGCATCACCGACCCCAGCTTAACGCGCCAATCACTACCCGAACGTACCTACAAGCGGCCGATCAGATCCTGAGCCCAGCTGACAAGCAGCGCGGCATAGCTGGTGGTGATGGTCGTGCCTGCGTTCTTGACCTGGGTCACGAACTGGTTCAGCGTGCTCTTCGCGCCGGCATTGTTACCGGCAGCGAGCGCCGTCTGGGCCAATCTGAGCGTCGCGAGAAGCGAGGACTGGCTAGAGCTCGAGATCTTGCCCATGCTTGCGCCGTAGTTGACGGCGTTGAGGAGGCCACCGATCGTCGCGTGCAGCTGGAAGGTCACCGTGGCCGTCGAGGTGTTACCCAGCTGGTCGGTGGCTGTGATGACGATCGAGTGCACGCCCGCGGCGAGCGTGTACAGGTTGATCGTGCCCCCGCTCGAGAGTGCCGTCGTGGAGTCGAGCGTCGACGAGATCGTCGCAACGCCGTCGACATCGCTTGCGGAGTAGGTGAAGGTCGGATTGCCCCCCAAGTCGTAAGCGCCACTGCTGCCGGCGGCCGTGATCGTCGAGCTGACGGTCGGTCCGATTGTGTCCAGCCGAACGGTCTGGGCGACGGAGACCTGGTTGCCGGCGAGGTCGGTCACTCGGAGTACGACGGTGTAGATCGCGTTCGTGGTCGACAGCGCGAGCGTGGCGCTCGTCGCATAGGCGACTGGTGTGCTGAATGTGGCACCGCCGTCGGTAGAGAACGCCATCTGGTAGAGACCGACGGCGCCGCCACTGAAGGAGAGCTGCAGCGTCGGTGTCGACGTGTTGGTTGCGAGCTGTCCTCCGATCGTCTTCGCTCCGGCGATCGTGAAGCCGCCCGTCGGTGCCGCGGTGTCGATCAGGAGTGTCTTCGGCGCGGTGCCGACAGCTGAGACGTTGCCGTAGGCATCGGTCGCGGTCGCGGTCACCGTGTAGCTGCCGTCGGCGAGTTTCTGACCCGTGTACGCGACTCCGTTCACGTACACGCTCAGCGTCGTCCCGGGCGCGCCGGACGCGAAGCGTGGGCTCGAGTTGTTCGTGATGTAGTCGGCGTTCGACGGACCGCTGTCGTCGAGCGGGTTCAGCGAGACGGTCGGCGTCGCCGGCGCGACCGTCTTCTTGTAGAGAACGCTCGTGCTCACCGACTGATTGCCCTCGCCGTCGGTCTCCGTGACGGTGAGCGTGATCGGCCCGTCGGCGAGACTGGTCAGAGACGGGTACACGCTCCACCGGCCGTTCCCGGGCAGCGCCCAGTTGCTCGTGAGCGTGGTCGTGCCGTCGGTGAACGTGTAGACGACGCTCGCGTGCGGTTCCCCGTTGATGACGAACGGGAAGCTGCCGACGTTGGACTTGTTGATCGCCGCCGCGGTCGACACCTGAAGGACCGGAGCGGCCGTGTCCTTGGTCTCGGTGAGGGTAGTCGCGGAGCTGTCGCCGGCGCCGTTCGTCAGGGTGACCGAGATCGTGATCGAACCGTCCGCGAGGTTCGAGACGTCGACCGGAATCGTCACGGTCCCGTTCGAGCCGACGAAGTCCATCCCGTTCGCGACGTGGACGATCCCCGTCGTGCCGTCCGTGATCACAACGGTCGCGATCGCTCCGGCCTGCCCCGTCACCGTCACGTTGTAACTCGTTTGGTTGCCCAGGTTCGCGTACGCGGCGGCGCCGAGCGTGGGCGCGCCCGGTGCGACGCTGTTCTTGCCCAGTGTCCCAGTCAGCGTCGTGGTCTTGCCGCCCGCGACGAGCGTGACCGTCACCGCGATCGTGCCGTCCGGGAAGCTCGAGAGGTCGACGACGGAGCCGAACGTCCCGCCGGGGCCGATGACGCCCGAGCCGGAGACCGTGTAGGTGCCCTCCGTGATCGTGTAGGTGACCGTGGCTCCCGGGGTTCCGGCGACAACGAGCGGGACCGAGCTCGCTCCGGGCGTGTTCGTACCGGACGGCAAATTCACGCCGGCGCCGGAGGGCAGCAGCAGGCGGGCGGCCTGGCCGTTGAGGCACGGGTTGCTCGCCGCTGCCTTCGCCTGGCAGGTGCCGGGCGAGTTGAACGGCCGCACGTTCGCGGTCTTCTGCACGTCGATGCCGGTGCCTCCGAGGTTCTCGGGCATCTCGTTGAAGGGCGGCCCGGTCTGCCCATGCCAGGCGTCGTCGTGCTGGAGGACGAGGCCGAGCTCGCCGAACGGCTCGCCGTTCCGGGATGCGAGGCCGCTGTACCGCGTGTCGTACGCGGCGAAGCGCGCCGCCAGTAGCTGGTCGGCGCCGTCGCTCTTCGAGAGCGCGTAGAGGAACTCCGGCATGAACGGCATCAGCGTGCGGCTGATCGCCGGCATGCCGAACTGGGAGAACGGCACGTAGAAGCTGTTGTGGTTCCCGACCCAGTCGATCAGCCGATCGCCTCCGGTGCCCGCGAAGTAGATGTCCTGACCGGCGCCTCCGTAGGCGAGGGCCTCCCAGGCCGGCGTGCCGAAGACGTAGTTGGCAGTGGCGACGCTGAAGGTCCCGTTCGCGTTCCTGACGAGGTTCGGCACCGGCCCGTCGTTGAGGCCGCCGTTTTCCTGCGTGCTGGCGCGCAGATCGATCAGGTCGAAGCCCCAGCCGCCGTAGACGCGGACCCGGCCCATGCCGGCCACGATGTAGTCGTTGCCGAGGTCGCCGAAGATCGCCTTGTCGCCGGTGACCGGCATCTGCGGGTCGCTGGTGCCCGGGTACCAGGTCGTGTCGAGCGGCATTGCCGGGTCGGTTGGGTCGAAGGTGAGGAAGAACGGCAGGCAGCCCGCGCTCAGCGGCGTCTGCGGCGCCGTCCACTTGCAGAGCAGCGGGTTGTACCCGGCGGCGGTCAGGCCGTCGCTTGTCACGGTCGGGTCGACGACACCCGAGAAGAGGTTGACCTGGCGGCGCGGATCCTCTGCGTCGAAGTAGAGCGACTTGCCGATGTTGAAGCCGCGGCCCTGGTTCCCGTTCGGCGGATCCGCGATCGGCATGTAGCCGGCCGGGTTCCCCGGGTTGAACGGGTGGTAGAAATCGGTCCGGATCGGCGCCGTGTTGAGGACGTAGTCCGTGAGAACGGTGTCGGCGTTGCCGGTGGCCATGTACGCCGCTGCCGTCGTGTGGCCGTACATGTTGAAGTTGTCCGCGTAGCCAATGAGCGGCGCCTCGGCGCCCGAGATGGCGGACTGGCCCGGACCGCCGTGAACGACGCCGTTGCCCCAACCGCCGTAGATGATGTTGTGGCCGTAGCGCGGCGCGAAGACCGGGCAGATCTGGTTCGGCTTGCAGTTGGTCGAGAACGTCGGGTTCGTGCCGCCCGACGATGCCGGATCCCAGTTGTAGGGATAGAGCTCGCCGACGTACTGGAGCGCGCCGGCGACGTTGATGACTGCCTGCTGGGCATTGCCCGGGGTCGTGATCAACTCGCTCAGGCTCGCAGCCGGCGTCGCGGCGACGCCGTACAGCGGCTCGCCGTAGCTCGAGCTGACACGGCTGACGAAGCAGCGTCCGCCGCCGCCGATGATGCACGAGTCACCGCGTCCGCCGGAGACCCAGTTGTCGCCGTAGCCGGTGATGATCGTGTCGTTCTGGGCGCCGCCGAAGATGACGTCGTCGGCCGGCCCGCCGTAGACGAACGCGTCGCCAGCCTCGGCGTGAATCTCCGAGCCCTGCTGGAGCGTGCCGGCGACGATCCCGGCGGCCGGGTTGGCGGCGAGCTGCGTGCCGCCGATGTCGCCGGCGACGAGCGGGCCAGGCTGGTTCGCAAGGTCAGGCCCACCCGGCGTGTAGTCGAGCAGGGTGACGCCGCGTACCGCGATGTGCGCCTGCTGGGCGAGCGGCAGCGAGTCGGTGTAGTTGTCGTAGTTGAACCGCAGGAAGCCGGTCGCATCGACCTGGACGCCGCCCGCACCGAGGGCGTAGATGCCGTTCGTGCCGACGAGGCGAACGATCTCGCCGTTGTCGGAGACGATCACGTCGGAGTTGGCGGCGTGGGCCTGCGTCGAAGTGTCGCCGACGCCCTCGCGATCGAGTTGCGTGCCGGAGCCGCCGAAGATGATGTTCGAACCGTCCGGCCGCTGGCAGCCGCCGTTGGCGCCCCCGAAGGCGTACATCTCGTTCGACGAGGTGCAGGGGCCACCGAGGCCGAAGTAGTCGGAGTTCCCGCCGAGGATGTCGTCCTGGCCGAGGTTGCCGAAGATGACATCGTTGCCACCGCCACCCTCGATGTAGTCGGAGCCGTCGGTCGAGCGGTCGGCGGACGAGTTGACGAGCAGGACGCCGGTCGCGTCGCGGCAGGCGCCGACGCGCTGGCCGACCGTGGCCGAGCCGGGATGTGACCCCGTCGTGCAGGCGGCGGCGTAGCCGTATGCGTTCGCGGTGCCGCCCTGGTTGCCCGTCACGTACGGGTGGGAGATGAAGTCGATCGAGCCGTCTCCCTGCACCGTGTCGTTGCCGAGCTCGCCGAAGATCATGTCGTTGCCGCCGCCGCCCGCGAGATAGTCGTTGCCGTAATAAACGGCCTGCGCGCCGAAGCTCGAGCCTTGGAGCGTGACCAGGTAGTCGCCCCAGCTCGCATGGCCGCGCGGGTCGAGCTGCGGCTTGGCGTCCGCAAGCATCGCACCTTCGTTAGCGATTGCTGTGCTGTACAGCTGCGTCCCGGCCAGATCCTGGAAGAGCGGGCTCGTGAAGTTGCCGAGGTGACTCGAGCGGTCGAGCAGGACGTGGTCGCCGAAGATCAGGTCA
>JAYUEQ010000261.1:0-5403 GCA_043739205.1 Thermoleophilia bacterium | reverse complement strand
TGCGCGCGACCAGCAGGAGCTGGCCGCGCGCGCCCACGAGCGGCTGGTGAAGGAGCTCGTGCCGATCCTCGACGACCTCGAGCGTGCGCTCGAGGCGGTCACGCAGCACGAAGAGGCGCAGCTCGAGGAGGGTGTGCGCCTCGTGTATCGCTCCCTCGGCGACCTGCTGGCGCGCGAGGGGCTCACCGAGGTCGGGACCGCGGGCAAGTTCGATCCGCACACGCAGGAGGCGCTGCTCTCGCAGCCGTCGAACGAAGAGGAAGGCGCCGTGATCCAGGTGCTCCAGAAGGGCTACTCACTCGGCGACCGGGTGCTGCGGCCCGCACGCGTCGTCATCTCCGCAGGTCCGGGTGACGGTGTCTCGGAGAGCAGTGGCTAAGAGCCTCTACGAGTCGCTCGGCGTTTCGAAGAACGCGACCCAGGACGAGATCAAGAAGGCCTACCGCAAGCTCGTTCGCGAGGTGCATCCGGACAAGAACACGGGTGACGAGGAGCGCTTCAAGGAGGTGCAGGGCGCCTACGACGTGCTCTCCGATCCGGAGAAGCGCAAGCAGTACGACCGAGGCGGCTCGGCGAACGGCCGCCCCGGCGGCGGCTTCAGTCCGGGCGGCACGACCTACGACTTCACCGATTTCGATCTCGGCGACATCTTCGGCGGGCTCTTCAACCGTGGCGGCGGCCGGCAACAGTCGCAGCACCAGCAGCAACGCGGCCAGCGCGGCAACGACGTCGAGGTCGACGTGCACGTCGCGTTCGAGGATGCACTGAAGGGCGCGCAGGTGACGATCCCTGTCGAGCTCGAGCTTGCGTGCCATACGTGTCACGGCACAGGGGCAGCCCCCGGGACGGCACCGATCACGTGCCCCGTCTGCAACGGCAGCGGGGTCGTCGCGACATCGCAGGGCCTGTTCGCGCTGCAGGAGCCGTGCCCGCGCTGCCACGGCCGCGGGTCGATCGTCGAGAAGCCGTGCCCGACGTGTAGCGGCAGCGGCCGTGAACGGCGGACGAAGCGCTACACCGTGAAGGTGCCGGCCGGCGTCAAGGACGGCACGCGCATCAAGCTGAAGGGCAAGGGCGAGGCCGGTTACGGCGGTGCGCCCGCGGGCGACCTCTACGTGATCACACGCGTCGAGCCCTCGAAGATCTACGAACGGCGCGGCGACGATCTGATCGTCACCGTTCCCGTCCCGTACACGACTGCGGCGCTCGGCGGCAAGGTCGAAGTGCAGACGCCGGATGGCCCGGTGCAGTTGAAGATTCAGCAAGGCACCGAAGACGGCAAGCTGCTGCGGATCAAGGGCCGCGGCGTGCCGCACCTGAACGGCGATGGCCGCGGAGATGTGCTCGCGCGCATCAGGATCCAGGTGCCGAAGAAAGTGAACAAGAAGCAACGCGAGGCGCTCGAAGCGCTGCAGCAGGCGGGCGCGTGAGCGACATCGACCGCCCGCGCTACATGATCAGCATCGCCGCGGAGCTCGTCGGGATGCATCCTCAGACGCTGCGCATCTACGAGCAGAGGGGCCTCGTGAACCCGCAGCGGACCGCCGGCAACACGCGGCTTTATTCGGACGCGGACGTCGAGCGGCTGCGCCTGATCCAGCGGCTGACCTCGGACTGGGGCCTCAACCTGGCCGGCGTCGAGCGCGTGCTGCACATGGAGGACGAGCTCGAGCGTCTGCGCGGGCGCATGGAGCGGATGGAGCAGGAGATGCGGCGCACGCTCGACGAAGTGCACCGCTCGTACCGCCGCGACCTCGTGCTCTACCGGCCGCCACAACCACCGTCGGTTCGACAAGAGAAGAAGAGGACGTAGATGGACTTCAACCGGATGACGATCAAGAGCCAGGAGGCCGTCGCTGCGGCGCAGGATCTCGCGCGCAGGAACGGCAACCCCGAGATCACGGCCGACCACCTGCTCCTTGCGCTGCTCGACCAGGATCTGTTTCGCGACTGGCAGGGCCTGCGCGCGGATGCCGAGCGCAAGCTCGCTGCACTGCCGAGCGTGCAGGGCGGCCAGCAGCAGCCGAGCATGTCGGCGGCGCTTTCGCGCAGCTTCGACCAGGCCGACAAGGAGCGCGAGCGGCTCGGCGACGAGTACATCTCGACCGAGCATCTGTTCCTCGCGCTCGAGCCCGTGCCGCGTTCTGAGATCGAAGCGTGGGTCGAGAAGATCCGTGGCGGCCGGCGCGTGACCTCGCAGAACCCCGAAGAGACCTATCAGGCACTCGAGAAGTTCGGGCGCGACCTCACCGACGCAGCCGAGCAGGGAAAGCTCGACCCGGTGATCGGGCGCGACGAGGAAGTTCGCCGCGTGATGGAGATCCTCTCGCGGCGCACGAAGAACAACCCCGTGCTGATCGGCGAGCCCGGCGTCGGCAAGACCGCTATTGCCGAAGGGCTCGCGCAACGGATCGTCGCGGGCGACGTGCCGGAGACGCTGCGCGATCGTCGCGTCTGGGCGCTCGATCTCGGCCTGCTGCTCGCCGGCGCGAAGTATCGCGGCGAGTTCGAGGAGCGTCTCACGGCGGTGCTCGGCGAGATCAAGAACAGCGACGGCCGCGTGATCCTCTTCATCGACGAGCTGCACACGATCGTCGGCGCCGGCGCCGCAGAGGGCGCGGTCGATGCGGCGAACCTGTTGAAGCCGCTGCTCGCGCGCGGTGAGTTGCGCTGCATCGGCGCGACGACCCTTGCCGAATACCGCAAGTACATCGAGAAGGACGCTGCTCTCGAACGGCGCTTCGCACCGGTGTACGTCGGCGAGCCGAATGTCTCCGAGACGATCGCGATCCTCCGCGGTCTCAAGGAGCGCTACGAAGCACACCACGGCGTGCGCATCCGCGATGCGGCGCTCGTCGCGGCTGCGGTGCTAAGCCACCGCTACGTCGCTGACCGCTTCCTCCCCGACAAGGCGATCGACCTGGTCGACGAAGCGGCAGCGCGCCTGCGCATCGAGATCGACTCGAGCCCGCGCGAGCTCGACGAGGCGAACCGGCGCGTGATGCAGCTCGAGATCGAGCTGGCCGCCATGACGAACGAGCCCGGGAACGTGCGCGAGCCGGTGGAACGCGCGCTCGCCGAGGCCAAGGAGGAACGCGACGGTCTCGCCGCGCGCTGGTCGAAGGAGAAGGACGTGCTCGAGCGTGTCCGCGAGATCACGCGCGGGATCGACGAGCTTCGCTCGGAGGCTGAGCGCGCCGAGCGCGAGTCGAACCTGCAGCGCGTCGCCGAGATTCGCTACGGCGAGATCCCGGACCTCGAGAAAGAGCTCGAAGAGCGCGAGAAGCTCGACGACCCGATGGTCAAGGAAGAGGTCGACGAGGATGACATCGCGATGGTGATCGGACGGTGGACCGGCATTCCGGTCGACCGGCTGCTCGAGAGCGAGACGCAGAAGCTGATCCACATGGAGGAGCGGCTACACCAGCGCGTCGTGGGCCAGGACGAGGCCGTCTCCGCGGTCGCCGATGCGCTGCGGCGCGCGCGCACCGGCCTGCAGGATCCCGATCGCCCGATCGGCTCGTTCGTCTTCCTCGGGCCGACCGGTGTCGGGAAGACCGAGCTCGCGCGGGCGCTCGCCGAGTTCATGTTCGACGACGAGCACGCGATGGTGCGCATCGACATGAGCGAGTATCAGGAGCGGCACACGGTCTCGCGGCTGATCGGCGCGCCGCCGGGCTACGTGGGTTACGACGAGGGCGGCCAGCTCACCGAAGCGGTGCGCCGGCGGCCGTACACGGTCGTGCTGCTCGACGAGATCGAGAAGGCACACTCCGAGGTGTTCGACGTGCTGCTGCAGGTGCTCGACGACGGCCGGCTCACCGACGGCCAGGGGCGCACGGTCGACTTCCGCAACGCGGTGCTGATCATGACGTCGAACATCCGGAGCATCGAGGCGATGAGCGAGCACTTCCGGCCCGAGTTCCTGAACCGCATTGACGAGATCGTCGAGTTCAAGGCGCTGTCGCGCGAGCAACTCACCGGCATCGTCGAGTTGCAGCTCGCACGGCTGCGGGCACGGCTCGCCGAGCGTGGCCTCGCGATCGAGCTGTCGCAGTCGGCGAAGGAAGCGATCGCCGAGGCCGGCTGGGATCCCGCGTACGGCGCGCGACCGCTGAAGCGCGCGATCCAGCGCCTGCTCGAGAACCCGCTCGCCCGCCGCCTGCTCGAGGGCGACTTCGGCGACGGCGACACGATCCAGGTCGATGGCCAGAACGGTGCGCTCGTGTTCACGAAGGCGGTCGAGCGGGCGCCGGCGACGGTGTAAGCCCACAGGTGTCTGACACCGCTGCGCGCGCAGGCCCTGCGACTTCGGCGGGCACCGGTGTCAGACACCATTTCGGCGCGCGGCCAGCTTCGAACCGGTGTCAGACACCGCATGCAGTGCTGCGTTTCCCGGAGCGTTGGTCAGGCGGTGTCAGACACCAGGCAGCTCGACGTCGTCGAGGAAGTCGGCGCCTTCCTGCAACGGCGGGGCGCCGTAGACGAGCACGACGAGCTCCTCGTCGGTCTCGTTGCGCATCTGCAGCGGCGTCATCGGCTCGACAGCGACCACGCCGCCGGGGCCGAGATCGACGCGCTCGGGCTCGTCGCCGAGGAGCATCGTCAGCGTCCCGGAGATCACGACGAAGACCTCTTCCTGGATGTGGTCCTGGTGGCGCCGCCCGGTGGAGTGGGCCGGATAGCGCCAGAGGCGTGCGCGCGACTGCTGCAACTCGACCGCCGTCGTCAGATCGGCCGCGCGGCGCGGCTCCTCGCCCTCCTTCGCCGGCCGCTCCTCGTACTCGAGGTCGTCGACGCTGACCCAGTGGTAGCCCACGCCGCGATCCTACGTGCGGATACGGTGGCGCCGTGATCCTTGTCGTCGCTGCGACTTCGGAAGAGCTCCGCGGTGCCGATGGCGTTGCCACGCTCGTCTGCGGCGTCGGCCCCGTCGAAGCCGCGGCTCGCACTGCCGCAGCGCTCGCCGGGCAAGTGCCCGAGGCCGTGTTGCACGTCGGGATCGCGGGCGGGCGGTCGTTCGGTGAGCCGGTCTTCGTGATCGGGAGCGAGGCCGTCTACTGCGACGCCGACGACCCACGGTGGATCGAATTGCGTGTGCCCGCCGACCCTGCGCTCGTCGACGCCGCCCGCAGCGCGCTCCCCGGTGCGCGCTTCGAGCCGATCGGGACGAGTGCACGTGTAGGCGGCTCGGTGTCGTCTGAGAGCGCCGGTTGCGAGGTCGAGGCGATGGAGGGCTACGCCGTTCTGCGTGCGGCCACACTTGCCGGCGTTCCCGCCGTCGAAGTGCGCGTCCTCTCGAACGCGATCGGCGAGCCGGACCGCTCGAAGTGGCGCTTCGCCGAGGCCAAGGACGCGTTGGCCATTGCGCTTCCGGCGCTAATCGAGGAGGTGACGCGTGCG
>JAYUEQ010000260.1:0-2419 GCA_043739205.1 Thermoleophilia bacterium | reverse complement strand
TCGTAGGTCAGCGCCTTCAGGACGACGAGCGACGTACGGACCGCGGACGGGTACTCACCTTCGTAGCTGCAGGTTGCCATCCACTCGCGCCAGATCGTTTCGGTCGAGGCCAGCGCTTCCTCGGCGTCGACCGGTTCGGGCGGGTGCTCCGACGATGGGAACCAGGTGAGCACGAACGGCATGCGCTCGCCCTCGTGCACGGTGAACTCGGCTGCGTGTGTCATCTCCTGCGGGTCGAGCATCACCGGCGTTCTCAATACGAGTGCGTCCGGGCCGGCGATCGCAACAAGCGTTTGGTCGTCGGTGCGCCTCACCCACGGAACGACCGAGCCGTAATCGAACCGCATCACGAGCTCGGTGCGCATCTCGACGTAGCCGTCGAGACATTCGACGATGCGCACGATGTCGGGCTTCGTCTCGCGTTGCGGCATGAAGTCGATCAGGCGCACGCGGCCGGTGGGCGTCTGCCATTCGCTCTCGAGGATCAGCGTGTCCTCGCGGTAGCGCCAGGTTGTCGCGTGACCGCCCGAGGCGGGCGCGATCAGCCAGCGTCCGTGATCCGACGAACCGAGCAGCGCGCTGAAGACCGAACCCGAGTCGAAGCGGGGGAAGCACAGCCAGTCGACCGACCCTGAGCGGCCGATCAGTGCGACGGTCTGCAAGTCGCCGACGATCGCGTAGTCCTCGATCCGTTCAGGCACGACTAACGATTCTCGATTTCGAGCGCGAATGGCGGCAAGCGTTTGGCAACCGCCCGGTTGAACTCGTCGCAGTACGTGTCCGGGGCCTCGACGGAGCGTGCGTAATAGTCGCGAATGTCAGCCAGGAGCTCGGTGCCTGTCTCGACGGCGTCGACATAGTCGCCGTAGAGCTCCTCGGCCTCGTCGCGCCCAGCGCGGTTGTATGCGTCGAGCCGGTCCTTCACCTCGTCGATCACGTGGAGATGATCGCGGACGAACAGATCGAGCTGCGCCTCGATCACGATCGCGAATCGCGCGCGGCGGAACATTCAGGCGAGCTCGCGGTAGAGGTCGAGGTGGGCAGCTGCGGAGGCCTCCCAGGTCAGCTCGCGGCGCGCACGGTCCGCGCCCGCGCGGGCGGCGGCGAGCGCGTCACTGTCGTCGAGCAGCTCGCGCACGGCTTCCGTCAGCGCATCGACGTCACCGGCGGGCACCACTCGTCCCGCCCCGAAGGCGCGAATCGGCTCACCGAGGCCGGCCACGTCGTACACAACCGCCGGGACGCCGGCTCCGAGCGCCTGCAGGAGCGCTCCCGATTGGTCGAGCTCCGCGCGGTAGGGGAAGACGGCAACGGTCGATTCGGAAAGCGCACGGTCGAGCTCGGCCTGCGAGAGATACCCGAGCCGCCACTCGACGCGCGCCGCGCTGTGGAGACCGTCGAGCGGCATCGCGGGGTCACCGGCGACGAGCAGGCGCGCGTCGGGAAGCCGCCGGGTCGCCTCGATCGCATCGGGCAGCCCCTTGTAGGGACGGATCACACCGAGTGAGAGCAGGGTCCGGCCGTCGTCAGCTCGCGTCGCTGCGCTCGGGTAGACGGGGTGGGGGATGACGCGTGCGTCGATGCCGAGCGCACCGAGCGTCTCGCGCCCGCGTTCGGAATGCACGACCACGCGGTCGAACCGTTCGAGCAGGCGCCGCCACAGGCCCTCGCGCGACGACGTCCGGCGCGGCAGCAGATCGTGTGCAGTGAAGACCGACGGAGAGCGGAAGCGAAGGTGAACATCCGCCTGGGGGAGCGCGAGCCATTGCAGGTGAAGCACGTCTGCGCGGGCGCGGGACAGCGCGCGCATCACCTCGAGGTGTTCGATCGCTTTCAGCGGGAGCCGTAGGCGCGAGCGCTTGAAGAGACGCGACGACAAGGGATAGAACCGCTCGCTCCGGCTGTAACCGTCGGGCTCGGGCAGGTCGCCGAACCGAAACCGGGACGTCGCGAGCTCCACCTCGGCGCCCGAGCGCGCCAGCGCGGCGGCGAGCTCGTGGTCGTACCAGGGCGTGAACGCCGGAGGATCCGCAAGCAGGACACGCACGGAAGTAGCGTAGTCGTGTGCTGATCCGGAGCTGGAACCTCTTTCACGGCAACAGCGTCCCGCCCCAGCGGGCGGAGTTCCTCGACGAAATGGTCGAGCTCGCGACGGCCGACGATCCGGACGTCCTCTGCCTGCAGGAGCTGCCGGCGTGGGCGCTCGGCCGCTTCACCGCCGGCGACCTCGCCGCGCGGCCGAGAATCGGCCCGCTTCCGATTCCGGCGGAGCTCGGTCACCGCGTCACCGAGCTGAACAACGGCCTCCTGCGCTCGGCGTTCTCGGGGCAGGGCAACGGCATCCAGGTCTCGCCGCGCTTGCGAGTCCTGGCTCACGAGACGCTGACGCTCAACGCACGCCGCTTCCGTGGTGCGCAGT
>JAYUEQ010000259.1:0-5172 GCA_043739205.1 Thermoleophilia bacterium | reverse complement strand
CAAACTGACCGACGTCGTCACCGTCGACCGGCGCGCGGCGATCGTGGGCGAGTCGACGATCAACCTTCGCGCCGGTGAGCAACTGACGGTGCGCGACCTGATCAAGGGTGCGCTCATCCAGTCCGCGAACGACGCTGCTGCCGCGCTCGCGCTCTCGATGGCGCCGGACTTCGCCTCTTTCGCGCGCCTGATGAACGCCAAGGCAGCCGAGCTTGGCCTCCACGACACGCACTTCGTCCGGCCTGACGGGCTCGACGTGCCGGACCATTACTCAAGCGCCGCCGACATGACGAAGCTCGCGCGCATCCTCATGCAGACGCGCTTCGTCCGCGAGACCGTCGACGAGACGACTGCGTCGATCGCAGGCGGACGGACCCTCTACACCTGGGACGACTTGCTGTCGCTCTTCCCGCGCACGATCGGCGTCAAGACGGGGCACACCTCACAAGCCGGCTGGTGCCAGGTTGCGGCCGCGCGCGGGGCTGGCGTGACCATCTACGCGACGCTGCTCGGCGGGCCGACACGCTCGGTGCGGAATGCCGATCTCGAGTCACTCCTGATCTGGGGGCTTGCGCAGTTCCGTGTTGTGCCGGTGATCCAGACGGGACGCACGTACGCGACGGTGGAGGTGCCCTATGGCAAGCGGCCGCTTGAGCTCGTTGCAGCGAAGCCGTTGAACGCCGTCGCCCGACTGGGACGCCCGCTGACCGAGAAAGTGGTCGCGGCCCGCGCGGTTGCACTTCCGGTCGAGGCCGGCGCCGTGCTTGGCCGCGTCGAGGTGTGGGAGGGCGGGAAGCTCCGTGGGAGCAGCGACCTCGTGGCTTCCCGTGCAGTTAACAAACCCGGCCTGGGAAGCCGTCTAGGGTGGTACGCCGGTAGGACGCTTCACCATCTCGGGAGCATTTTCTAACCACTCATGATCGTCACAGTCACTCTCAATGCGGCGATCGACCGGACGCTGACCGTTCCAAACTTCCAGCGTGGACAGCGTCATCGCGCGAGCGCCGGCCTCACCCTCGCGGGCGGCAAGGGGATCAACGTCGCGCGCGCCCTGAAGATGCTGGGCGTTCCCGTCGTCGCGACCGGCCTCGTTGGCGGGACGACGGGCACACGGATCGTCGAAGAGTTGACGAACGAGGCGATTCTCAACGACTTCGTGCACATCGAAGGCGAATCACGCACGTCGACCGCTGTCGTCGATCCGACCGGCGGCACCTACACCGAGATCAACGAGTGGGGGCCGGCCGTGCGTCCGGAGGAGCTTGAGATGCTGCTCGAGAAGCTGCGTTACCTGACGCAAGGCGCGGAGCTCGTCGTGTTCGCCGGCTCGCTGCCACGCGACGTCGCCGACGACTTCTACGCCGAGGCGACGCGCGAGCTGACCCGCCGCCACATTCAGGTCGTGCTCGACACCGAAGGCGAGCCGCTGCTGCTCGGTGTCGAGGCCGAGCCGTTCCTCGTCACGCCGAACCAGGCGGAGGCTGAGGCGCTCGTCGGCCAGGAGTTCCACGACGACGAGGACTTCCGCGTCGCACTCGACAGCATCGCCGAGATGGGCCCGCGTAACGTCCTGATCACGACGAACGAGGGCTGTGTCGCGCTGCTGCGCGAGGAGAAAGGCGACCCCGTGCGCTATCGCGCCCTTGCGCCGAAGGTCGAGCCCGTGTCGACCGTTGGCTCCGGTGACGTGCTGCTCGCGGCGTTCATCGCGGTCCGCCACGGAGGGCGGCCGCATGACGAGGCCCTGCGCGCGGCGGTCGCGGCGGGCGCCGCCTCGACGCTCGAGATCGGCGCGGGGCAGTTCGACCCGCGTCAGGCCGGGCGCCTGCAGGCCGGCGTCGTGCTGACCGAGCTTCAGCCCGTCGAAGCGTAAGTAGCGCTCCCAGCTAGCCCTCATCCGGCCTCGCCGGTACCATTCCGCGATGGACGTCGAGAAACTCGGGCTCGACCCGTCTGAATCGACTCTTCCGGCGAAGTTCGCGAAGGAGGGGCTCACCTTCGACGATGTCCTGCTCGTTCCCGCCGAGTCGTCCGTGCTGCCGAACGCGGTCTCCACGGCGACGCGGCTGACGCGCACGATCGTGCTCGAGGTGCCGGTCGTCTCGGCGGCAATGGACACGGTGACCGAGGCTCGGATGGCGATCGCGCTCGCGCGCGAAGGAGGCATCGGCGTCGTGCAGCGCAACATGTCGATCGCGGCCCAGGTCGCAGAGATCGACAAGGTGAAGCGCTCCGAGGCCGGGATGATCGTCGAGCCGGTGACGCTGCCGCCGGGCGCGCTTGTCTCCGACGCGCTCGCGCTGATGGAGCGCTACCACATCTCGGGCGTTCCGATCACCGACGGCGACAAGCTGGTCGGGATCCTTACGAACCGCGACCTGCGCTTCGAGAAGAACCACTCGCAGCCCGTGTCAGAGCTGATGACGTCGCGCGACCTCGTCACTGCGCCGGTCGGCACGACTCTCGCCGAAGCGGAGAAGCTGTTGCACCGTCATCGCATCGAGAAGCTGCCGATCGTCGACGGCGAAGGCCGGATCAAGGGACTGATCACGGTCAAGGACATCCAGAAGCGCGTCGAGTTTCCGCAGTCGACGAAGGACACGCACGGCCGGCTCCGCGTTGGCGCTGCCGTCGGTGTCGGACCGGACGCTTTCGAGCGCGCGCACGAGCTGATCGCTGCCGGGGCCGACGTGCTGGTCGTCGACACTGCGCACGGCCATTCGCGCGGCGTGATCGAGATGGTCGCGCGGATCGCAGGCCTCTCCGGTGAGTTCGAGGTGATCGCGGGCAACATCGCGACCGGTGAGGCGGCAGAAGCGCTGATCGACGCAGGCGCCGACGGCGTCAAGGTCGGGATTGGGCCAAGCGGGATCTGTACTACCCGGGTCGTCGCCGGTGTCGGTGTGCCGCAGCTCACGGCGATCTACGACGTCGCCGAGGCGGCGTCGCGCCACGGCGTGCCCGTGATCGCAGATGGCGGGATTACGTCGTCCGGCGATGTAGCGAAAGCGATCGCCGCAGGCGCCGACACCGTGATGCTCGGCGGGATGCTCGCCGGCACTGACGAGACTCCGGGTGAGGTCATCCTCGCCCACGGCGAACGCTTCAAGGAGTACCGCGGTATGGGCTCGATCGGCGCGATGAAGGCGCGCGGCTTCTCGAAGGACCGCTACTTCCAGGGTGACGTCGAAGACGTGCAGAAGCTCGTCGCCGAAGGGATCGAAGGTCGCGTCGCCTACAAGGGGCCGCTGACCAACGTATTGCACCAGATCGTCGGCGGACTCCGCCAGGCGATGGGCTACTGCGGCGCCGAGACGATCGAGGCGATGAAGCAGGCGCGCTTTGTCCGCATCACCGGTGCGGGGTTGCGCGAGTCGCACCCGCACGACGTCACGATCACGAAGGACGCTCCCAATTACCGGCGCGGCTGAGGTTTTTGAGCTCCACCCGGAGCCGCTTCATCAGGAGCGTCCGGTTCTCGTGGTCGATCTCGGTGGGCAGTACTCGCAGCTGATCGCAAGACGTGTGCGCGAGGCGCGCGTCTACTCCGAGATCGTCTCGCACCGCTCGACGGTCGACGAGATCCGGCGCAAGAACCCGATCGCACTCATCCTCTCCGGTGGGCCTGCCTCTGTCTACGTCGACGGTGCACCGAAGATGGACACGGCGATCTTCGAGCTAGGCATCCCGACGCTCGGCATCTGTTACGGCGCACAGCTCCTCGCCCTCGAGCTCGGCGGCCGGGTCGACCGGACGGATGCGGGCGAGTACGGCAAGGTCGACATGCGCACGTCGGGAGGCACGCTCTTCACGTCGCTTCCCGCCGAGCAGACGGCATGGATGTCGCATCGCGACACTGTGGTCGCGCCGCCCGACGGCGCGGAGATCGTTGCGACGTCGGAGCACACGCCGGTCGCCGCCTTCGAGGACGGTGCGCGCAAGCTCTACGGCGTGCAGTTCCACCCCGAGGTCGTGCATACGCCGCACGGCCAGGACATCCTGAAGAACTTCCTCTACGAGATCGCCGGCGCGGCACCGGTGTGGACGCCCGCAGCCGTGATCGAAGAGCAGGTGGAGCGCATTCGCGCGCAGGTCGGCAGCGAGCGTGTGCTGTGCGCCCTTTCGGGCGGCGTCGACTCCGCGGTCGCGGCACTGCTCGTGCACAAGGCCGTCGGTGAGCAGCTCACGTGCGTGTTCGTCGACCACGGCCTCCTGCGCAAGGGCGAGGCGGAGCAAGTTGTCGAGACGTTCGACGGGCTCCATCACGTGCCACTCGTGCACGTGCAGGCGCAGGAGCGCTTCATCTCGAAGCTCGCCGGCGTCACAGACCCCGAGCAGAAGCGGAAGATCATCGGCGAGGAGTTCATTCGTGTCTTCGAAGACGAAGCGCGGAAGATCGGCAATCCGCCGTGGCTCGTGCAGGGGACGCTCTACTCCGACGTGATCGAGTCGGGCGGCACCGACGGCGTCGCCGAGACCATCAAGTCGCATCACAACGTCGGCGGCTTGCCGGACGACATGACGATGAAGCTCGTCGAGCCGCTGCGCCTCCTCTTCAAGGACGAGGTGCGTCGCGTCGGCGAAGAGCTCGGCATGCCCGAGCGCATGGTGTGGCGCCAGCCGTTCCCCGGCCCCGGGCTCGCGATTCGCATCATCGGCGACGTCACCGAGGAGCGACTCTCGATCCTCCGCGAGGCCGACTCGATCTTGCAGGAGGAGGTCCGCAAGGCCGGCCTCTACCGCGAGCTCTGGCAGTCGTTCTGCGTGCTGCCGGCGATCCGGTCGGTCGGCGTCCAGGGTGATTCGCGCACCTATGGCTACCCGATCGCAATCCGCGCGGTCACCTCCGAAGACGCGATGACCGCCGACTGGGCGCGGCTCCCGTACGACCTGATCGAGCTCGTCTCGTCGCGGATCATCAACGAGATCCCTGCTGTGAACCGCGTGGTGCTCGACGTGACGTCGAAGCCGCCCGCGACGATCGAGTGGGAGTAGGGCCCAACACTCCGCCGTACCGGATCGAGACCGAGCGTCTCGTGATCCGGTGCTACGAGCCGGAGGATGCGCATCTCCTGAAGGCCGCGGTCGACTCGAGCATCGAGCATCTGCTTCCGTGGATGCCGTGGGCGCGGTTCGAGCCGCAGTCCGTCGCGGACAAGGTGGAGCTCTGCC
>JAYUEQ010000258.1:0-3489 GCA_043739205.1 Thermoleophilia bacterium | reverse complement strand
CGGTGCGGTGTGGGCCGCGAGCGGCGCCATGGGCTCGGTGATCAAGGCGGTGAATCGCGCCTATGAGCGCGTGGAGACGCGGCCGTTCTGGAAGACGCGCCTCACCGCGATCGTGCTCGTGCTGCTTTCGTCGGCAACGATCCTCGTGCTGGCGGTGCTGATCGTCTTCGGCGGTCCGATCGGGAGCGCGATCGCCGACCACGCGGGTCTCGGCGGTGCGTTCACGATGATCTGGAGTCTGGCGCGCTGGCCGATCGCGTTCGTCGCGGTGCTGCTCCTCTTCGGGCTCATCTACTACTACGCGCCGAACGTCGAGCAGCGGCGGTGGCAGTGGATCACGCCCGGTTCCGTCGTGGGCGCGCTGCTCTGGCTCGCGCTCTCGGGGCTCTTCACGTTGTACGTGACATTCGCCGGGAGTTATTCGAAGACGTACGGCTCGCTCGCTGCGGGCGTCATCCTGATGCTGTGGCTGAACTACTCGGCGTGGGCGATCCTCTTCGGCGCGGAGCTGAACTCGGAGCTCGAACGGCAAGCGGAGATCCGCGCCGCCGGCGGCGAGCATGCGGGGCTGACGAAGCCCTCGCGCCGCACGGCCTAAACGGCCAAGTCCACGGGTCTGACCCCGATGTTCGCCCCGCCGGACGCGTCCCTTGGCGTCGTTGGGCAGAGCAGTCCGCTCAACCACGCGGATGCGGTGTCTCTCCCGGCCATCACCCGGGTCTGACCCCGGTGGCAGCCCGTGCCGTGGTCGAACTGTCCGTTTCTGCCACCACCGGGGTCAGACGCCGATCGGCGCCGAAACGGCGAGGGCGGCCATGCGGCCGCCCTCGTCTAGTTCGTGTTGCTGGTTTCGGGCTAGATGCGGTTGGCCGAGGCGCGGCGCATCGCGACGCCGACGCCGATCAGGCCCGCCGCGACGAGCGCGAAGATCCACAGCGGGAGCCCGGTGAACGGCAGCCGCGTCGCGGCGATCGTGCCGCCGAGACGAGTCGTCGTACCGAGGACGCCGCCCGCGGGCTTCGTCTTCGTCGGCTTGAGCGCAATGACCGCACCCTTGACGCCACCCGCGACAGCCGGAGCCGCGGTCGGCGAAGAAGCGGCCGGGGTCAGGGTGACCTTGGCACCTTGGACCGCACCCGCTGTGGACGTCGCCGGAGCGGCAGCGGCCGGTGTCGCCGTCGCGGAAGCGGCGGGGGTCGCCGTCGCCGCAGCGGCCGGGGTGCCCGAAGCGGCAGGCTGAGCCGGAGTGGCCGGGGTCGCTGCAGTCACTGGTGCGGTGCAACCGGCGTTGTAGATCGCCATGCCGTTGGCATCCCAGTTCTCCGAGTACGTCTTACCCTTCCAGGTGAACGACGGGACGATGTCGCGGCCGTCCTGATGGCCGAGATGGCCGTGGACGACGCCCGAAGCAGACGGCGAGATCCGCACGTACGGGTTCGAACTCGAGCCCGTAGCGTGGCAGATCGTCACGTGCCCGTTCGAAGACTCGGTGGCCTTCACGTCGGTCTCTGACTTCTCGACGTCGGCGCTCTCCGAGCCTTCCTCGTCCGACTTCGCCTTCTCGACGTCAACCTTCTTGACGTCGACCTTGGTGACGTCGTGTTCGGACGCTTCGACGTCGGCGCTCTCCGAGTTCTCTTCATCGGACTTCTTCGCCTTCTCGACGTCAACCTTGTCCGACTTCTTGACTTCGACCTTCGTCGACTCGGACTGCTTCGACTGATCCGAGGTGGCGGTGCCGCACTTGGCGTCCTTGTTCTTCAGTGCGTGCACGTCAACCTCGTGGCCGCCCGGGCATGCCGCCGTCTTGTGCGGCTGGCTGTTGCCGGGGCCGTGCAAAGTGGCATCTCCGTGACCGGCCTGGGTCGCAATCTGGCCGGCGGTCTTGCCGTTCCCGTACTGCTTGGTCTGATCCGACGAGGCCTTCGCGTAGGTGTCGTGCTTCGTCGTGTTCGACGGCTTGACGCCCTGCGCGTTGGTGCCGCCCGTTGCGGGCTGGCCGGCCGAGGTCGAGCTCTGTTTGTCCGCGCTGCCGTTCCCGCCACCGCTCCCGTTCCCGTGGTTGTCGCCCGCGAGGGCAGAACCAGTGAACGCAGCAAGGGCGAGCACCAAGGCGGCGAACAGCGGGGCCGTGAAGCGGTGCTTCATGTGATTTTCTCCTGAGTGAAAGGGCCTGGACATATAACTTCCAAGCCTGCAACGCACTCTTTGCGCGAAGAGATACGGCCGCTTACAAACGATTGACCTCAGGCGCGAAGTTCTGCGCCAAAGAGCTCGGCAAGCGAGCCCAGGATCGAGTCCCGGAGCCGCGTCCCGTCGTCCTCGGTGAGCGTCCGCTCGGGTGACTGGAAGGCGATGGCGATCGCAACCGACTTCTTGCCGGGCGGGATGGGATCGCCCCGGTAGTCGCTCAGGAACCTGACCTCACGGAGCTCCTCGCCGGCCGCCGCCCGCGCGGCCGCGATCAGGTCGCCTGCCGGCACGCCCTCGTCCACGACAAGGGCCAGATCGAGCCGCAACGGCGGGTAGGTGATCACGTCGCGGTAGAGGATCCGCTCCGGCACCGCGGCGAACAGCTCCGCCAGATCGAGCTCGAACGCGCTCCAGAGGCCGTCGAGCTCCAGCGGGCCGTATGTCCCGACCCAGCCCGACCGCAGGGTCGCCCCGACGACGAACTCTGTGCGCAGCGACGCGTGCTCGAAGGTCGGCTCGACGTGCAGCGCCTCGTGCACCGCTTCGACGATTCCTTTCGCCCTGAAAAAGTCGCCCTCGACGATCCCGCCGAGCCGCCACCGCTCCTCCGGAACCGGCCCGGGCGGCAGATAGACATGCGCGACCTCGAACAGGCCTACGTCGGCGTTGCCTGAATCGATGTTGTGCTGCGCAGCGCCGAGCAGGCCGACGGCGAGCGTCGTGCGGAGCACACGCTGCTGCGAGCTCAGCGGCACGGGCAGCTCGATCGCGTTTGGATCCGGGTCGGTCGCCTGCAGCGAGTAGGTGTACGCCTCGTACAACCCCGCGCCGACGAGCACATCTTCGACCTGCCGGCGCAGGCGCTGCTCGTGCTTGAGCCGCCCGAACATCTCCTGGCGGACCGGCAAGGTCGCCGGCACATGCTCGAGCCGGAAGCGGGCCACCTCTTCGACGACGTCGATGTCTCGGCGCACGTCGCGGCGCCGCCACGTGGGTGTGTGAACGGTCCAGTCCTCGTCGACGTCGAAGCCGAGCCGCCCGAGCCGTTCGCGCTGCTCGCTCTCCGGCACGTCGAGGCCGAGCACCTCGTTCGTGTAGTCGGGCCGGAACGCGATCACCGGCGGTGGCGAGATCTCGCCACGCACCTCCGCCTCGCCGGTCCAGCGAGCGCCTGCGAGCTCGACGAGGAGCTGCGACGCGTAGGTCGCCGCCGGGCCTGCGAGCTCTGGATCGACGCCCTTCTCCCACCGCGTCTGACTCTCGGTGCGCATGCGGTGACGTTCGCCGCTGCGCAGG
>JAYUEQ010000257.1:0-1653 GCA_043739205.1 Thermoleophilia bacterium | reverse complement strand
CTTCCGGATCGCCCAGCTGAGCACGAGGTGCGCAACCCCGCCCTCGGTCAAGTAGTCCGGTGTCTCTCGGACGAGGCGCTCGCAGATCGCATCTCCGGTCAGTCCGCTGTCGCGATAGGTGTAGGTCGTGTCGGGCGACACGGCGAAGGGCGGGTTGCACACGATGAGATCGAACTGCTCGCCGGCGACCGGTTCGTACAGGCTTCCCTCCCGCAACTCGACGGCACCGCCACCGTTCAGGAGCCTGTTGAAGTCGGTGAACTCGAGCGCGCGCCGGTTCACGTCGGTTGCGACGACGCGTTTCGTGTGCCGGACCGCGGCGACGGCCTGAATGCCACAGCCGGTGCCGAGGTCGAGCGCCGAGTCGACCGGGCGACGGAGCGTCACGTTCGCGAGCAGGAGTCCCGAAGGCGCGGGCCCGACAACGTGCTCGCGCCCGCCGCCACCGGGGCGGTCGCACACAAACACGAGATCGCCGGCAGGAATCAGCTGCACTTGCGGGACGACGGTGTCCCCGCGAACCTCGACGAGGCCGCACGCCTCCGCGGCAGCGACCGGCAGCGCTAACTCCGCCTCCGCGACCGGGACTTCGACCTCGAGGAGAAAGAGCCGGATCAGCGTCGCGCGCGGATCGTCCCCGAGCATGCGCAAGGCGATCGGGACGTTCTCGCCGCGCGGGACGAACCCATGCTCGCCGAGCGACTCGGCAAGTCCGTCGGCCGTATACCGCGCGCTGCGGAGCGCCTCGCGCAACAGTTCGACGGACCGTGGGTCGAGGCTGACCTGCGCCACGCCCTCACCTACCGTCACAAGGTGCGAGGCTTCAGCGCGGAGGCTCGTCTTCGGCGTGGTGGCCGCCGAGGTGCTCTGCGATGAACTCGTCCGCCTGGTGATCCTCGACGCTCTCCGCCGTGTAGCGGCGTTCGGCAGGGCTCATGTGCTCGCGTTCGGCTTCGCGTTCGACGGATCGTCGCATGATGCGGTTCCAGAGGTTGCGCATCATGCCTACCGGGATGTCGGCGCGGGTGGAACCACGAGAACCGGCCGGCCGGTGTGCTCGGTCACGCCGTGGGAGACGCTTCCCTCGAGGAGCTCGCGGAAGCCGGTGCGTCCGTCCGAGCCAAGCACGATCACGGCTGCATCGATCTCGTCGGCGACGGCGGTGATGCCGCGCCAGGTCGGCGCGTCGACGGCGGCCCGAGGCACAGCGTCGAAGCCGGCCTGCTCTGCGAGCTCAGCGCCTGCCTCTGCTTGCTCGAGCGTTCCCTCGTACACCGCGTTACCGATGTTCGAGGCTCCCAAGCTGCCCGCGGCGTAGGTCTCCGACACGAGGTCCAGCGGGCCGACATCGAGAACCACCGCGGCCCTGCCTGGGAGCAGCGCACCGGCGACCGCGATCGCGTGTTGCGCACCCGGTGAGCCGTCGTAACAGATGAGGATCGGACCGTCGACCACGACCTGGATGCTAGTCACCGGCATCGGCAAGCGATAGGGTCGAAGAGCGTGCTCGCGTTCAAGGTCACCGGTCGATGACGTTCTCTCGGGGATTCCATGGCAGGCGCCGGGAGGACGTTGATCCGGCGCGCGTGCCGCCCGGTCAATACGTGACCGAGGACTTCCCGGTGCTCTCCGCCGGCCCGACACCGCACGTCG
>JAYUEQ010000256.1:0-8815 GCA_043739205.1 Thermoleophilia bacterium | reverse complement strand
ATCAACCGGCAGAACTCTCTGCTCTCGTCCATCAAGGGTGAGATTGCGCGGATCGTCGCCGCCGACCGGGCCCGCCAGCTTCAGCTGGCGGCTGCGGCGCAGCAGCGGCTCTCGCTTGCCCGCGTATCCCAGGCTCAGTCTCAGGACACAGTTGTCGGCGCAAGCGCCATCGCACCGCAATCACTCACTGTCGTTGCACCGCCGTCGACACACAGCGGCGCAGCCGATGCTGCGCTGAGCCAGCTCGGAACCCCGTACGTCTGGGCGGGCTCGCAACCCGGGGGCTTCGACTGTTCAGGCCTCGTGATGTGGGCGTTCGCCCAGGTCGGCGTTTCGCTTCCGCACTCGACCTACGCGGACTACAGCCTGGGCGTTCCCGTGTCGCGGGACCAGCTGCAGCCCGGCGATCTTGTCTTCTTCGACGGCCTTGGCCATATGGGCATCTACATCGGCGGCGACCAGTTCGTGCACGCCCCGCATTCAGGCGATGTCGTGAAGATCTCCAGTCTCAACGAAGGCTGGTACGCGAGTACGTACGTCGGCGCTCGTCGCATCCTCTAGTCGTAAAGACTCGCCGCTTCTGCAGCGAAGTGGTCGAGCACGACCTTGCGCTTGAGCTTGAGCGTCGGCGTGATCTCGTCGTCCTCGAGGGTGAACTCGCGCGGCAGCACTGTGAATCTCTTGATCTGCTCGTAGCGTGAGCGCTCCGCGTTGACGGCATCGACCGCGGCCTGCACCTGCGCGTGCACGTCTTCGCCATTTGCTGCTTCCGGATCGATCGTGATCAGCGCGGCGATATACGGTTTGCGGTCGCCGATGACGATCGCCTGCGACACGACGCGATGCGACTTCAGCTCGTTCTCGAGATTCTGCGGAGCCACGTTCTTCCCGCCCGCCGTCACGATGATGTCCTTCTTGCGGTCCGTGATCACGAGGAACCCGTCCTCGTCGAAGTGGCCGACATCGCCGGTGTGCACGAAGCCTTCGTCGTCGAGGACTTCGCTCGTCGCGCTCTCGTCGCGGTAGTAGCCGGCAAACACCGTGTTCGAGCGCAGGAGGATCTCGCCATCCTCCGCGATGCGAACTTCCACTCCCGGAAGCGGCTTGCCGACCGTGCCGAACTTGAAGTCGCTCGTGCGGTTGACGGTCGCGGCGGTCGTCACCTCGGAGAGCCCGTAGCCCTCGAGAATCAGAATGTCGAGCGCGTGGAAGAACTCCGCGATGTCGCGCGACAAAGGAGCACCGCCGGCATTCGCGACGCGTAGACGCCCGCCCAGGCGTGCCTTCACCTTCGAGTACACGAGCTTGTCGGCGAGCTTGTGCTGCATCAGCAGCGCGCGCGGGATCGGTTGCTTTGCCTGACGCAACTTCGAGACGCGATAACCGACGGCGAGCGCCCAGTCGACCAGCTTGCGACGTACACCGGTCTCTTCCTCGAACTTCGCGACGACGGCGGTATGGATCTTCTCGTAGACGCGCGGAACGCTGGGGAAGATCATCGGCCGCACGCGTGGCAGCTCCGTGCCCGCGCGCAGCGGGTCGGGAAGGAACGCGATCGTGAAACCGGTGTACGCCGCCGAGAGATGCAGCAGCCGCCCGTAGTTGTGCGCGAGCGGAAGGTAAAGCAACATCACGTCACCCGGTTCGGTCAGGCGCTCTTCCATCTCGTCGCCCTTCTGCACCATCGAGTAGTAGTTGCGGTGGCGGATCATGCAGGCCTTCGGCGGCCCGGTGGTGCCCGACGTGTAGATGAAGGTGAAGAGGTCGTCCTCGTCGATCGAGTCCGCGCGTTCCTGCAGCGCGTCGGGATGCTCCACGGCGTAGGCGCGCCCGCGCTCACGCAGGGCGTCAAGGTCGTCGAAGCCGATCACGTGCTCGACGCCCGACACCTTCGCGCGCTGCTCGTCGTCCTCGACGAGAACGCCGACGGCCTCCGAGTGGTCGAGGACGTACTGGACGTCGCGCTCGGAGCTGTTCGCATAGATCGGCGCGCCGACCGCTCCGACGAGCCCGAGCGCGAAGTCGAACAGCGACCATTCGAGGTTCGTGCGAGCGAGCAGCCCGAAGGAGTCGCCCTTGCGGACGCCGAGGGCCAGCAGCCCGTTGGCGAGCTCGTCGACAGCACGTGCCGCCTCCGCCCAGGTCACGGGAACCCACTCGCCGTCGACCTCGTGCAGGTACGCAGGGTCGGGATGCGCGGCCGCGGCCGCGTCCCGCCACAGATTCGCAATCGTCCGGGCGCGGGCCACTTCGGCAAATCTAGATGATCGGTTCCCGATTGGAGCACCCGCGGATGGGGGCCCTCGAATCAGGAACCGACCATCTCCTGCAGGAACCGTCCGGGGGAGGGCGAATCCAGCGCGTCCCCGGTACGATTTCACCTGCAGATGCGTACAACCTGGAATGGATCCGTGAGCTTCGGGCTCGTCAACATCCCCGTCGGCCTGGCGCCGGCGACAAAGCCCGCTGCCCGTCAATCGGACGTCTCGTTCCGGTTGCTGCATCGTGAGTGCGGGACGCCGATCAAGCAGAAGCGCTGGTGCCCCGTCCACGAGCGCGACGTCGAGTCGGACGAGCTCGTGAAGGGCTGGGAGGTCGCGAAGGGCCAGTTCCTGATGGTCGAAGACGCCGACCTCGAGGCGATCGAGAACCGGGATACGAGTCGCTCGATCGAGATCAGCAGCTTCGTGCGGCTCGAGGAGGTCGATCCGGTCTACTACGACCGCACCTACTTCCTCGTCCCCGCGGGCGCGGAGGCGCAGCGGCGGCCCTACGTCCTCTTGCTCGAGGCGATGAAGGATGCGGGTGTTGCGGCACTCGGTCGTTTCGTGCTCGCCGGCAAGGAGAAGCTCTGCCTGATCCGGCCGATGGGCGAGGCGCTTGCGCTCGAGACGCTCTTCGTCCACGACGACGTGAAAGACCACGCCGAGATCGACGAGGTGGTCGCAGGCTCGGAGGTGAAGAAGCCGGAGCTCGACCTGGCGAAGCAGATCATCGCGTCGCTGGCCGCGCCGTTCGATGCGAACGAGCTGAAGAGCGAGTATCGGGAATCCTTGCGTGAGTTGCTCGAGGCGAAGCTCGAGGGGCACGAGATCGAGGTGCCCGCGGAGACGGAGCCGGCCCAGGTGGTCGATCTGATGGAAGCGCTGAAGGCGTCGGTCGCAGCTGCTTCGGCGAAGCAGCCGGACGCGCCCAAAAAGAAAGCGGCACCGCGTAAACGCGCTGCCGCTTCCAAGTAACGCCCGAGTCGCTCCCTAGTGCGGCGCGGGAATCGCTCCCAGCGACTGAAGCTGAGCCGCGAACAATGTCTTGTCGATCTTCCCGTGATAGATCGGCACGTGTTCCTCGAGGCAGATGCGGATCACCTCGTCGCGGTCGATCCCGACTTCCTTCGAGAGCTCGTCGGGCGTCAAGTGATTTGCCATCTTGCTCCTTCCACGAAAAAGCCCGCCGCGCACAATGCGCCAGCGGGCTAGGTTCCAAGAGCTAGGGCTCCAGCTCCTTGCGGTGCGTGACGGTGTGCTTCACGCGTCCCGCCTTGTCTCCGTCACGCTCATAGTCATCTGAGAATAATCGATGGACGTGACGGATGCGACGATTCTCCTGGCGGGGCTCGAAGAGCGGCTCTACGAGCGGCGTGGCGCCCTGATCCGCACCTTCGAGGGCGGCGAGGGGCCACCGCTGCTACTCGTCCACGGCTTCGGAGGGGCGGCCTGGAACTTCAGCGAGTTGGCGCCGCTCCTCCCGGGCAGGCGGCTGATCATCCCGGACCTTCCCGGCCACGGAGCCTCCTCGCCGCTCCCGGCGCCGACGCTCGCCGGGTTCGCGGATGTGCTCGCGGAGCTCCTTGCTGGGCCGACCGACGTCCTCGGCCACTCGATGGGCGGAGTCGTCGCGCTGCGGCTTGCCGAGCGGCACCCGTCGCTCGTCCGGCGCCTCGTGCTCGCCGCGGCGGCGGGGATCTCGAGTTCGACGCGGTTCGCGGAGCTTACGATTGCGCTCACCGGGATCATCCAGCCCGGCCGGATCGCGGGCCGCCGCGTTGGCCTCGTTGCGCGCTCCCGGCGCGTGCGCAACCTCGTCTTCGGCGGCTTCGAGGTCGCGAACCCCGACCTGCTGACCGAGCGCGCGGTTCACGGTTTTCTACGCGGTCCGACGATGCACACCGACGCCCTCGGCGCCGGGCTCGCGCTCGCCGCCGACGACCCTCGCCGTGACCTCGACCGCGTGCGCTGCCCGGTCCTCGTCCTGTGGGGAGCGCGTGACAAGCAGGTGCCGCTCGACGACGGGTTCGAGTACGCGAGGCGCCTGGGAGCGCCGCTGCGTGTGATCGCCGACTGCGGGCATCTGCTGATCGGTGAGCGGCCGGATGTGTGCGCGCGGGCCCTGCTGGAGTTCACGCAAGCCAGCTAATCTGTGCTCCGTCTCGGGGTGTGGCGCAGCCTGGTAGCGCGCTCCGTTCGGGTCGGAGAGGTCCGGAGTTCAAATCTCCGCACCCCGATGCAAGAAGGGCGGGCCATACGGCCCGCCCTTCGCCTTTTCTCGGTCATGCGACGACACGAACCCTCCGCCAGAGCAAGGGCACGAACCAGAGGATCGCCCCGAGGGCGCCCCCGACCGCGAGGATCGTCGTCGGCGCGACGACGGTCGCAACGACACCGGCCAGCACGAAGCCGACCGGCGTCAGCGCAAACGAGCCGAAGTAGTCGAAGCTGAGAACGCGCGAGAGCAGGCGTTCCGGCACGAGTTCGCTGATCAGCGTCATCCATGATGCGATCCCGATCCCGATCCAGAACCCGCGCCAGGCGGCTCCGACGACGGCGAGCTCGTACCACGGCGAGACGGCGAGCACGACGATCCCGAGATCGTTGATCCCGAACGCGGCGAAGCAGATCGCCACGCGCCACTTGCGCGGATGCCAGCGCGCCCACGCGAGCGAGCCCACCACCATGCCGGCCGCCATGGCACTGAAGAGCAGGCCGTACGAGCCGACGCCGCGGTGGTAATGGCTCTGCACGACGCGCGGCAACAGGACGGTGTAAGGCGACATCGCGACCATCAAGATCAGCGTCGCGGCGGTGATCCCCGTCCAGATCCACGGCACGCTGAACACGTAGCGGAAGCCCTCGGCGAGCTCCTTGCGCATCCCGAGCTGCGGGCTCGGCTCGATCGTGCGAGGGCGGGCAAGCCAGAGTGCGCCCGCGGAAACGACGAACGAGCCTGCTTCAAGGCCCCAGACGACGGTCGGGCCGGCGGTGCCGTAGAGCCCCGCGGCGAGCGCGGGGCCGACGATCGCGCTGCCCTGCCTCGCGATGCCGATCCACGAGTTGGCCGACGCGAGCATCGGGGTCTCGACGACGAGCGGCACGATGCCGCCGAACGCCGGCTGAAAGAACCCGTCGGCGGCGCCGAAGAACAGCGCCAGCACGAGGATCGCGTTCATGCCGAGATGCCCGCTTGCATCCAGCGCGAAGAAGACCGTCATCACGCCGGCGCGTGCGAGGTCGGAGCTGATCATCAGCAGCTTCCGCGAGTAGCGGTCCGCCAGCACGCCGCCCCAGAGGAGTGTCGCAAGCATCGCAAGCGATTCCACCGCGAGCACGAACCCGAGCGAGCTTGCCTTCCCGGTCAGATCCGTCACGCGCCAGCCGAGCGCGACGATGAACGCCGCATCGCCGACGAACGAGATCGTCTGCCCGCCCCACAGCAACCGGAAGTCGCGGCTGCGGAACGCGGCGAGTGTGCTGGCGCGATCGGTCACCGCGCGAGGCTATCTTCGGGCGATGTTGAATGGCGCGGAGCTGAAAGCAGTGATCTTCGACGTGGACTTCACGATCGCCCGGCCGGGGCCGGATCTCGGGCCCGACGGCTATCGGCGTCTAGGCGAGCGCTACGGGCTCGTGCTCGACCCGGCGCGGTATGAAGAGGCGCGGCGCGCGGCGTTCGCAACGTTGAAGCGCCATCCCGAGCTCGACCACGACGAGGAGATCTGGGTGCTCTTCACACAACGGATCATCGAAGGGATGGGCGGTCAGGGCGACACGTACGGCGCAGCCGTCGAGATGGAGGGGGCATGGAGCCATGCGCACTTCTTCGAGCTGTACGACGACGCGTTGCCGACGCTCGAGGCGCTGAGCGCGCATGGGTTGAAGATCGGGCTCCTGTCGAACACCGCACGCGACCTCGACGCGTTCGTCTCGCATCACGGGTTGACCGTCGATGCGGTGCTGACGTCACGGGCGCACGGCAAGACGAAGCCGCACGAGACGATCTTCCGCCGGATGCTCGAATTGCTCGAAGTCACAGCGGACGAAGCGGTGATGGTGGGCGACACGGTCGAGGACGACATCGAAGGCGCGCACGCCGTCGGCATGCGCGCGCTGCTCGTCGACCGCGAGGGCCGCTACGGCGACACCGTTGAGGCGCTGAACGACCTGCGCGAGGTGCCGGCCGCGCTCGGCCTCTCCCCGAGCTAGATGGTTGATGTCACGAGGCGTGTGTCTGGGCCGTTCCCAGGCGGGCGCAAGCCTGGCATCAACCATCTATCGGCAGACCCTCTATCTTCCAGGTGTGGGGTGGCTCCTTTGGGTGCTCGTCGCGGTGGCTCTGGCGGTCGGTGAAGTGTTGACGCCGGGGCTCTTCTTCCTCGGGCCTGTCGCGCTTGCAGCAGGCGCAGCCGCCGTTGCCGACCTGCTCGGCGCGGGGACCGTCGGCGCCCTGATCGTCTTCATTGTCTGCTCGGTCGCCTCGCTCGCCTTCCTGCGCCCGGTTGCGCGCCGCCACATCCGGATGCCGCAGATCTCGCGCACCGGCACCGATGCGCTCGTCGGGCGCAAAGCCGTCGTGACGCGTGAGGTCGACGGCACGGGCGGGCGGGTGCGCATTGGTGGCGAGGAATGGTCAGCCCGCGCCTACCTCGGCGACCAGGTGCTCGTCGAGGGGCAGACTGTCGACATCGTCCAGATCGAGGGCGCTACCGCTCTCGTCGCCGAATAGGGAGGTCTCCCGTGGCTGTGCTGATCGTGCTCGCTGTGATTGCGGTCTTCGTGTTGCTGCTGCTCGCGAAGACGGTGCGGGTGATCCCGCAGGCACGTGCAGGGGTCGTCGAGCGGCTCGGCCGCTACTCGCGCACGTTGACGCCGGGGTTGACGCTCGTCATCCCATTCATCGATCGCGTGCGCCCGCTCCTCGACCTGCGGGAGCAGGCTGTGTCGTTCGAGCCGCAGCCGGTGATCACCCAGGACAACCTTGTCGTCAGCATCGACACGGTCATTTACTTCCAGGTCACCGATCCGAAAGCGGCGACGTATGAGATTGCGAACCCGGTGAACGCGATCGACTTGCTGACCGTCACAACGTTGCGCAACGTGATCGGAGGCATGACGCTCGAGGAGACGCTCACCTCACGCGAGAAGATCAACGACCAGTTGCGCGGGAACCTCGACGAGGCAACCGGCAAGTGGGGGATCCGCGTGCATCGCGTCGAGCTAAAGTCGGTCGACCCGCCGCCGTCGATCAAGGACACGATGGAGAAGCAGATGCGTGCTGACCGCGAGAAGCGCGCTGCGATCCTCCAGGCCGAGGGGATCAAGCAGTCGCAGATCCTCACCGCCGAAGGCGAGAAGCAGTCGGCGATCCTGAAGGCCGAGGGCCAGAAGCAAGCGGCGATCCTCGCTGCCCAGGGCCAGTCGGAAGCGATCGCGACCGTCTTCAAGGCGATCCACGAAGGCAAGCCGGACGCAGAGCTCCTCGCATACCAGTATTTGCAGGTGCTGCCTCAGATTGCCCAGGGTGACGCCAACAAGCTCTGGGTGATCCCGAGCGAGCTGACCAGGGCGCTTTCGGGGCTTTCCGATCGCTTGCTCCCTCCGGCGGGGGACGATTCCTCTTCACGTTAGGTGCGCATCTGCCGAAGAACGGGTAGATGCCAGTCCTGAAGCGCTTTCTCAATATCGGCTTCGTCCTGGCCGCCATCGTCGTCGCGGGCCTCGTCGTGCGCCACTTCACCCGCACCGGCTGGCCTTTGCATCACGCGAACTTCTGGCTCGTCGCACTGGCGGCCGTCGTCATGCTCGCCGCGTACCTGGCGAAGGCCTGGGGCTGGCAGCAGCTCTTCCGCAAGGGCGAGCGTCCTGCCGTGCTCACCCTGGCCGCGGCCGGCGGTGCCGCATCGGTCGGGGGCATTGCGCTCCCGGGACGCTTTGACGAAGTGCTCAGGGTGGCGGTCGTTCGCCGGTGCCGGCGTAAACGCGCGAGCTTCGGCGCGGTTGCACTCTCGCTCTTCCTCCTGGGTCTGCTCGACAGCGCGGCGCTGAGCCCGCTCGCGGGCGTAGCGATCGGAGTGGCGAATGTCGGTGGGTGGTTGCACGCCGGCTTGATCGTGATCGCGGTCGCAGGTGTGCTCGCAGCCGTATTCGTCTTTGCACTGCCGCGCATCGCACGTCGTCGCGTGGTCGCCCGCTTCCGTGTCGGTCGATGGATCGGCGCGAACTCAACCCCGCCGCGCGAGGCAGCGTGGGCCTGGGGCGCGATCGCCGTGTCGTGGACACTGCGCACGCTCGCGGTGTTCGTCCTGCTCGCTGCACTGGGTCTTGGGAACGACTTCGCACTTGCACTCGCGTTTGTGTGCGCAGCTTCCGCTGCAGCGGTGCTGCCGGTCGCACCGGCAGGAGCCGCGATGCAAGCAGGCGCGGGCGCAGCGATTCTCGTCGCCTCGGGCATTCACGCCGAGGAGGCGGTCGCGTTCGGGATTGCAGCGCAAGCGCTGCTGATGGCGGTCGGTGCAGGCTTCGTGCTCGCGCTCGGCGCGTGGCAC
>JAYUEQ010000255.1:0-11537 GCA_043739205.1 Thermoleophilia bacterium | reverse complement strand
TCGCGAACGGGACGAGGATGCGGATCACGTTGCCGTAGATGCCGCACGAGAGGAGCATCAGGCCCTGCTCGCGCGCCTGGCTCGTGATGCGTGCGGTCTCCTCGCCGTTTTGCTCCGGCAGCTCGATCGCCAGCATCGGCCCGAGCCCGCGGACGTCGGAGCCCTTCGGGGCCATTGCGGTCAGCCGCTCGCGGAGCCGCTCGCCGATCTGCTCGGCACGGGGGCGCGCACCTGCGAGCGCGTCGAGGAGCGCGATCGCGGCGGCGCATGAGAGCGGGTTGCCGCCGAAGGTTCCGCCGAGGCCGCCGGGCGGCACCGCGTCCATTACTTCGGCGCGGCCGGTGACACCCGCAAGCGGGAGCCCGCCGCCGAGCGTCTTGCCGCTCACGGTCAGGTCGGGCTGGACGCCGTAATGCTCGATTGCCCACACCGGCCCGGTGCGGCCACAGCCGCTCTGGACCTCGTCGTTGACATAGAGGATCCCGTAGGAGTCGAGGAGCTCCTGGAGCCGCTTCGGAAAGTCGGGCGTCATCGGGATGAAGCCGCCTTCACCCTGCACCGGCTCGAGCACAGCGCATGCGACGGAGTTGGGGTCGACGTCGCCCTTGAAGAGCAGCTTGAGCCCGGCGATCGCGTCGTCCTCGCTGACGCCGCGGAACGGATACGGCGCAGGCGTGCGGTAGACCTCGGGCGCGAACGGGCCGAAGCCCGCCTTGTACGGCACGACCTTCGAGGTCATCGTCATCGAGAGCAGCGTGCGGCCGTGGAAGGCGTTGTCGAAGACGACCACCGCCTGGCGCCCGGTCGCGACGCGTGCGATCTTGACCGCGTTCTCGACCGCCTCGGCGCCGCTGTTCAAAAGGACGGACTTTTGATTCTCGCCGCGGTTGGGAGACAGCTCGGCAAGCCTGCGGCAGACCTCGACGTACGGCTCGTACATCCCGACCATGAAGCACTGGTGGAGGTACTGGTCGACTTGCGCGTGGAGCGCGTCGACGACGGCCGGGAGGTTGTGGCCGAGGTTCGCGCAGCCGAGCCCGCCGGCGAAGTCGATGTACTCGCGCCCGTCGACGTCCCAGATGCGGGCGCCTTCGGCCTTCGCGACGACGAGCGGCGGAGTCGAGATGCCGCGCGCGACGTAGCGCTCGCGGGCTTCCTGGACGCGTTCGGTCGCGTGTCTCTCTTGCAGCGACATGGTTGAACGACTGTATATGCCGTATTCAGGCGGCGAAAGTTTACCGCGAGGCGGTAATGACGGTTGCTGCAAGCTCGGCCCGGAATGGGCGGTCGCCGCCGATAGCGGTCAGGCGCTGTGCGAGCTCGACGCCGAATGCGTCGGGATCGACTCCACGCTCGCTCAGCTCGTAGGAGAGCGGGGAGCCGGTCAGGTAGCCGAGCGCGACATCCTCCACCGAGGTGGCGTTGCTGACCTTCCTGACCTCGTCGAGCTGAACGTCGTCCCAGCCTGCCGCGGCCAGGTCGGCACGGAGTCGTTCGTGGTCGCCGTAGCCGTAGGGCGTGTCGAGGAACCGCGGTGGATCCTCGGGGAGCCGCTCCTCCAGCAAGTCCTGGACGACGCGAGCCACCGGATTCTCATCGCGCGAGTGCCACACGTTCGCGAGCAGGATACCGCCGGGGCTTAGAACGCGCCGCGCCTCGCGGAAGCCCTCGACCTTGTCCGGCAGGAACATGAAGCCGAACTGGCAGACGACGACGTCGAACGACTCGTCCACGAACGAGAGCGCCTGCGCATCCGCCTGTTGCCGCGTGACTCGCGGATCGCGGGCGTTGGCCCGGCCGTGCTCGAGCATCGCGTCGTTCAGGTCGGTGGCGACCAACGTTGCGTCGGAGGGCAGCGCCTCGAGGAGACGGCGGGTCACGGCGCCCGTCCCGGCGGCGGTCTCGAGCACGCGAAGGGCGGGCCGCCGGGGCAGCCGAACCGCGAGGTCGATTGCGTAGGGGTCGAACAGCCAGGGGGCGAGATATCGGTGGTAGCGCTCCGGGATGGAGCCCGTGAATTGCGCCGCGCTGCTCACGGCGAAAACCCTACGACGAGCGAGTCCGGTTGTCGAGCCTCGAGCCGCAGGTCACGGAGGTACCCGCGGGCGCCGATACGATGCCGCCCTAGCGCGGCGCCTTGGCCGAGTGGTTAGGCAGAGGCCTGCAAAGCCTCGTACAGCGGTTCGAATCCGCTAGGCGCCTTTTGCGAACCCAACCGGTTGAAGCATTAAGGTCATGCCGACTGTGGTCATCGCCTCAAATCTTCTGGAAGTTGTCGCGCTCGCGATGGCGGCGTCAGTGTCGGGAGCCGCCCTCGCTGTGCTCGGCCTTGTCGCTAAGCGCTTGTCGGGAGGTACAACTACTGGACTTCCCCTACTGTCCGGGTCGAGGGAACTCACAACCGATCTCGTTCAGCCCGTTGCGGCGTCCGTCGAAGTACCAGCCGTCATCCGACGCCTCGACGACAGCGATGAGCTTCTGGACAGGTTCTACGTGGATCTTCCGAGTCTTGAGGCGCTTGCGGGCGATTTAGGCATCCCGGTGGATGCGGTCAGGATTGAAGAGTCGATTTCGTCCGCAGAGTCGGCGAACATCGAAGCTCAGCTGAGTGCGGCGTTGGAAGTCCCTGGGGTCGGAAGTGTCAAGGCCGGAACGGGTGGCGCCGCGTCGCGGATAGACGCAGCGGGACACTCCGTTTCCGTGGAGCGGCGGGTCACGCTTCGCGAGTTGCTAAGTGCGGTCTGTCACGCCTTGCATGCTCGAGGCCGGCTCAACGTGAAGACAATGGATTTTCCCGACGCATCATCGGATCTTCTTATCGCCAGCTCCATGTTCAGTGCAAAGCTTTCGTGGAGGCTTCCCGAACCTACGGCTCGACCGGCAGCACGAGATGGTGACACCGCGCTCGCGTCTCTCGAACTTTCGGACGAGGAGAAGCTCGCTAGTGCGGCTGAGCTGATCTTGCAGGAGGCAATCCGAAAGATTCGGGATGTCAAGGTTGTGGAGCTGCGACTTCTGGGACAGGACACGAAGGCTTACGTTCTCGTGGAGGCGGAGTGGCTGGCATGGGTGCGCCCAGACACTGACGCGTACGAGTTCTGGGGTAACCGCTTGGAGAACGTCTCGGACATTCCGACCTATCCGGGATGGATACGTCCGGCTGGTTTTCTAGTGAAGATGACTTTCGAGAATTCCCATTTGACGGCGCGTGGCCGCGCCCAGTTTGGTGAACAGCGGCGGGTCCGAGCCACCGTTCTGGCAAAGGTCCTGCGTTTTGAAGACGAGCCGGGTGTGCTGGTTGTAACGCCGCTCGCCGTCTTTAGTTAAACGACGCACGACGCGCCAGCGCAGTTGATTGCTCTAGCGGCGGCGAACGTCTCGTCGATTCGAGGTACTCGGCCACGGGCGCACGTGGCCGAGTACCCGTCGTCGGATCAGCTCTTGAGTTGGCCGCGGAGCGCCCCGCCGGGGTACTTGGCGTTGTGCACGTTCACGTAGTACGCGCTCGGGCTCTTCAGGATCGCCGCGGTGACTGCGGCGGGCGCCGAGGTGCAGCCCTTCGAGGCGAACGTCTTCCCGAATGGGACGACGACCGGGCCGGCGACGCCGGGGCCGCCCTTGTGGATGTGGGCCGCCATGATCGTGCCGACCTTGGCGACGTGGATCTGCCAGCAGACCTTTGTGCCGGTGATCGTGATCTCCGCGGTGCCGCTGCCGTCCGGGTCGCCCTTGGGCGTCTCGGCCTTGCCGGCCAGCGTGGCGTGCAGTGAGCCACTCTGCAGGGCGGCGCTCGCTCCGGCGACGGAGACGAGGGCGATGATCAACGCGGCAAGCAGATATCTCAGTCTCATGCGTGGTCCTTTCGGGGTTGCTTGCCACTCCTTCGCGCGAACCGCACCGATCGGTTTGAGGAGACCTAGCCGTCGCGGCCGAAGATCGAGCTCTCGAGCACGTAGAAGAGCGCGATCGCCGCGAAGAGCCCGACCGCCAACCAGGCGGAGACGAGAGCGCTCAGCGTGGCGAGGCCGTAGATCGGGATGCCCGGGCGGAAGGCGCGCGAGATCCCCGAGACCGTCCGCGGATCTGCATTCGCCGAGATCAAACGCCCGTTGTGGGCCGCGTAGAACCAGACGCACGCGTACATGGCTGCCATCACGACGTTCGTCAGTCCGTAGAAGAACGCGGCCGGGCGTGCGTCGTGTTGGAGATGGGCCGCGAGCACGTGCGTGGGGAACGGGATGAACGCGATCACCATCAGGAAGAAGACGTTGATCATCAGGAACGTCCTGTTGATCCGGTCGATCTGCTCGAAGACGGCGTGGTGGTTGATCCACATGATCCCGATCGTGATGAACGAGATCGCATACGCGCTGTACGACGGCCAGAGATGCAGGAGCTCATGGGTCAACGACCCACGCTCCGGCAGACGGATCTCGAGGATCAGCAGCGTTGCTGCGATCGCAAAGACACCGTCGCTGAAGGTCTCGAGCCGGGATGTGCTGTTCATGCAGCCGACATGTACGCCGACCACCGCTCGGCGATGCGATCGCCTTCGAAGCGGAAGACGACGATGCCGTACTGCACGTAGCCGGTCTCCGCGGCGTTCCAGCGGAGCCGCATCGCCACGCGATCGTCCTCGCCGAAGATGTCCTCGACCTCGATCGTCAGATCGGGATGGTGCGAGATCATCGCTCCCGCGAAAGCCTTGGCCGCCTCAGGCCCCGACGGTGTCCCGGGCGGCGCGTCATGGTCGACGAAGTCCGGCGTGACCAGTTCGTTCACGGCGTTGAGGTCGCCGGACGTGACTCGCGCGAAGTAGCTGCGGGCGATCTCCTTCTTGTTCATGGGACCAGTTTAGGATCGAACGGTGAGCTTCAGCGGATCAATGGTTCAAAACGCGATTTACATCGCGCAGCAGCCGCCCGACTGGCCGGTCTCGTTCGACGACTGGGAGCGGGCTGCAGAGGAGAAGCTCGACTCCGGCGCGTTCGGCTATATCGCGGGCGGCGCCGGAGAGGAGACGACGATGCGCGCGAATCTGGACGCCTTTCAGCGCTGGCGGATCCGGCCCCGGATGCTCGCCGGCAATGCGGTGCGGGACATCTCGGTCGACGTGCTCGGTCTGCATTCACCTGCCCCGTTCTTCCTTGCGCCGGTGGGCGTGCTCTCGATCGCGCACGAGGAGGCGGAGGTGGGCGTCGGGAAAGCCTCGGCCTCGTCCGGCGTTCCGATGCTCCTTTCGAGCGCGGCCACGCACTCGATCGAAGACGTCGCAACGACCGGCGCTCCTCGCTGGTTCCAGCTCTACTGGGTCAACGACCGCGAGATCTGCGCGAGCTTCGTCCGGCGCGCGGAGGCCGCCGGGTACGGCGCGATCGTCGTCACGCTCGACACGCTGACCCTCGGCTGGCGCCCCCGCGACCTGCGGCAGGCCTACCTCCCGTTCATCAAGGGCGAGGGCTGCGGGCAGTACTTCAGCGATCCCGTGTTCCTCTCCCGGCTCGACAAGACGCCCGAGGAGGATCTGCTGACGGCGGCCGCGACGATGCTCGCGACGTTCCCGAACCTCGGCTTGACGTGGGACGACCTCGACTGGCTGCGCGCGCAGACAAAGCTGCCGATTCTCGTCAAGGGCGTCCTGACCGCCGACGACGCGGCGCTCGCGCTGAAGCACGGGATCGACGGTGTGATCGTCTCCAACCACGGCGGGAGGCAGGTTGACGGCGCCGTCGGCGCGCTCGATGCCCTCGTCGAGGTGCGTGACGCGCTGCCCGAGGCGGTCGTGCTGATGGACGGTGGCATCCGCTGCGCGGCCGACGTGTTGAAGGCAATGGCGCTTGGCGCCGACGCGGTGCTGCTCGGGCGGCCGTACGCCTATGCGCTCGCGGTCGGCGGGCAGCGTGGTGTCGAGGAACTGATCCAGAACCTGATGGCGGAGATCGACCTCAACCTCGCGCTCGCGGGCGGCCATTCGATTCGCGAACTGGATCGATCCTGGCTGACCAGGGAGTAGTCCTCGGCGCGCCCGGCTCGGTCGCGCTCGAAGAGATCCGCGTCGACCCGCCGGGGCCCGGCGAGGTTCTCGTACGGATCGAGGCGACGGGGGTCTGCCACAGCGACCTGCACGTGATCGAGGAGGACGGCTGGCACCACGCGCTCCCCGTCCTCCTGGGCCACGAGGGAGCCGGAACGGTCGTGGCCGTTGGAGAGGCTGACGTAGAGGTACCTCTACATCACTTGGCCCCCGGCGATCGCGTCGTGATCGGCTGGAAAACCGCTTGCGGGAAGTGCTCGATGTGTAAACGCGGCGAGCCGCGGCAATGCAAAAAGCCGCCCGCCGCGCCGGGGCGCCTGCACCGCCACGACGGTGCGGAGCTGACCCCGGTGCTGCGCACTGGCACGTTTGCGACCCACACCGTCGTCCCCGCCGTGGCCGCGGTGAAGGTGCCGCGGGAGCTGCCCGTCGAGCAGGCGTGCCTGATCGGTTGCGCGGTCGCGACCGGCGTCATGTCCGTGCTCGAGACCGCCAAGGTCTGGGAGGGAGCGCGCGTCGCCGTGATCGGCTGCGGCGCTGTCGGGCTCTCGGTGATTCAAGGCGCGCGCGTCGCGGGCGCCTCGGAGATCCGCGCGATCGACCTGGACGAACGCAAGCTCGCTCAGGCGGTGCACTTCGGCGCGACACACACCGAGGCCGGCCCGGTCGATTTCGTCTTCGACGTCGTCGGTCGCTCCGCGACGTTCGAACAGGCACTCGGGCTGATCGTGAGCGGCGGCACGGTCGTCCTGATCGGCCTTTCGCCGGCTGGCGAGAAGGTCGAGATCGACCTGCCAGGGCTGTTCGCGAAGCGCGCGCGCATCCTCGTCTCGCACGGCGGCGACCACCTTCCGCAGGAGGACTTCCCACGGCTCGCGCAGTGGGCGCTCGAGGGCAAGCTCGACCTCGCGGGAATGGTCACGCGCACCGCGCCGCTCGAAGGTTGGGAAGACGCGCTCGCTGCGATGCGTGACGGCGACGTCATTCGCACCGTGCTGACCCCCTGAAATCCGATCGCTACGTGGTCTCCGTATCGGGTGGAGTACCGCTAACGAAAGGAACCCGACATGAAACGGAGACTCCTCGCCCTCGGGGGTGTCCTCGCGGCTGCCGCGGCGCTGACCACCGTGGCGTTTGCCCAGCACGCGGCAGCGCCGACACTCGTCGGCACGGTCGGTCCCGGTTACACGATCGACCTGACCGTCGGTGGCAAGAAGCTCGCCCGGTTGAAGGCAGGGACGTACTCATTCGTGATCCACGACCGTGCATCGATCCACGCCTGGTCGCTCGACGGTCCGAACGGTTTCGCCAAGGACCTCACCGCCGTACCGTTCATGGGCACGAAGACCGTCACGCTGAAACTGAAGGCCGGCAAGTACAAGTACTACTGCCCGCCGCACGAGTCGATGATGTTCGGCCACTTCACGGTCGTCGCGTAACCCGCGATCGCACGCGAAGCGGCCGTGTCTTCGTGCCGGCCGCTTCGTGTAGCGTCATCGCCCCGTGAAGATGCTCGACCAATTTCGCGCCATGATCGCGGGTGAGGCCGACCCGCCGCCCGTCGGCAAGCTGATCGGGTTCGCGATGACGGCGGTCGAGCCGGGTCACACGGTGTTCGAGATGGATGCCGGGCAACAGCACACGAGCCCGCTCGGCACCGTGCACGGCGGCGTGATCTGTGATCTCGTCGACGCGGCGATGGGCTGCGCGCATGCCTCGCAGCTCGAAGACGGCGAGACTTTCACGACGCTCGAGTTGAAGATCAACTACCTGAAGCCGGTCTGGAGCGGTCACCTCGTCGCGGAAGGAACGGTAATCAAGGCAGGCCGGACGATCGGTCTCGTCGAGGGCCGCGTCACCGACGAGTCGGGCGCGCTGGTCGCCTACGCGACCTCGACCTGCATGACGCTGCGTGGCGACGCGGCCAAAGGGCGCTAGAGGGTTAGGATCGTCACATGGAGCTCCGCGACACCCCGGACGAGGCGGCCTTCCGGCAGGAGGTGCGCGACTTCATCGCCGCGAATCTCCCGGACGGCTCGGCGAAGCGGGGTGCCCGCCGCTTCGAGGACGCCGACCGCGGCTGGAGCCGCAAGCTCGGCGAGGCCGGCTACGCAGGCCTCACGTGGCCCAAGGAGTACGGCGGCGCAGGCGCGCCCTACAGCCACCAGGCGATCTTCCTCGAGGAGCTCGCGCGCGCGGAGGCGCCGTCGCACCTCGGCGTGATCGGGCTCGGCATGGCCGGCCCGACGATCATGGCGTGGGGCACCGACGAGCAGAAAGAGCGCTACCTCTCGAAGATCCTCATGGCCGACGAGATCTGGTGCCAGGGCTTCTCCGAGCCCGACGCCGGCAGCGACCTCGCCGCGTCGCGGACGCGCATCGAGGACAAGGGCGACCACTTCCTCGTCAACGGCCAGAAGGTCTGGTCGTCGTTCGCGCACATCGCCGACTTCTGCATCCTCGTCGGCCTCGGCGATCCCGACGCGCCGCGCTACAAGAACCTGACCTACGTGATCATCGACATGCACGCGCCCGGCGTCGAGGTGCGGCCGCTCGTGCAGATCACCGGGCACCCAGAGTTCAACGAGATCTTCTTCACCGACGTGAAGGTGCCGAAGGAGAACATTCTCGGCAGCGTCGGCGACGGCTGGCAGGTTGCGATGACGACGCTGTTGCACGAACGCGGCACGCTCGGGTTCGCGCTGTCGGCGACGCTTGATGTCGCGGTGCGCAAGCTCATCGCGCTCGCCAAGGAGCGCAGGGTGACCGACGCCGTTCTGCTCGACCGGATCGCGCGCGAATGGATCGAGCTGCAGGCGCTCAAGTACACGAACTATCGCTCGCTGACCGCACTGCAGAAGACGGGCGTCCCCGGGCCGGAGGGCTCTGCCTCGAAGCTCGTCTGGTCGGAGAACAACCAGCGCCTGACGAAGCTCGCGCTCGAGATCCTCGGCTCCCATGCGCAGCTCACGAACGGCGGCGGCTACGCGGACGGGTACTGGCAGTACCAGCAGCTCCGCTCCCGCGGTAACACGATCGAGGCGGGCACGAGCGAGATCCTGCGCAACATCATCGGCGAGCGCGTGCTCGGCCTGCCAAGGAGCAGATAGTGGATTTCTCGTTCAGCGCTGAACAGGACGACCTTCGCCGTGAAGCGCGCGCGTTCCTCGAGGCGAATCCGTCGCCGTCGATGGAGCAGCTCGCGGAGCTCGGCTGGGTCGGGATTCTCAAGAGTGACGACTTCACATTCCTCGACGCGGCGGTGATCTTCGAGGAGCTCGGCCGCGTGCTCTACGACGGGCCGTACGTGCTGAACGAAGTTGCCGGCCAGCCCGGCGACGAGATCTGGTCGATCGAGATCGACGGTTTCGTGCCGCACCTCGACCAGGTGACGCGCGTGCTGACCGCCGACATGCAGGGCGCAGGCGCGACCGGCGAGACACTCGCGACCGTCGACGAGTCACTCGGTCTCGGAAAGCTCTCACGCAACGGAACCGAGGCGGCCGAAGGAAGTTGGGACGACGTGCGCCGCCGGTTACTCGCCGCGCTTGCGCTCGAGTCGATCGGGATCGGCTCGAAGGTGACGGAGCTCGCGCTCGAATACGTGAGCGGACGCGAGCAGTTCGGCAAGAAGATCGGGACCTATCAGGCGATCTCGCACTCGCTTGTCGATGCGTATGTCGCGGTCGAGTTGTCGCGCTCGCTCGCGTACTGGGCGTCGTGGTCGGTTGCCGAGGGCGACGAGCAGGTCGACCGGGCGGTCGCAGCGGCGAAGTCGCAGGCGTCGGAGGCTGCGGTGCTCGCGTGCGAGAAGTCGATCCAGGCGCACGGCGGCATCGGCTTCACCTGGGAGCACCCGCTGCACCGGTACTACAAGCGCGCCCTGTGGCTCGAAGGCGCGCTCGGGTACGGGCGCGAGCA
Organism: Thermoleophilia bacterium; assembly: GCA_043739205.1. GTDB lineage: Bacteria > Actinomycetota > Thermoleophilia > Gaiellales > Gaiellaceae > PALSA-600. The sequence continues at coordinate 1,582 of JAYUEQ010000255.1, read as the reverse complement.
TCGCGCGGAGATCGCGCAATGGCTCTTGGCCGGGTAGCCGTAGGCGTGGTCGTGGGGATGGCTCAGACCAAGCCAGGTGGCGCGGTCGGCCGCAGTGCATACAGGACGTACGGTCAAGGCCGATCGTGACGCCTGGCGCCGTGTCTGGGCCACCATCCACGGGGGCGACCACGGTTAGCCGGCCAAGAGTCTTAGTCACCGGGGCTTCTACGGGGATCGGCCGCGCGACGGCCGAACTACTGCTCGAGCGTGGGTGGGAGGTCTTCGCGTCCGTGCGGCGTGCGGGCGAGGCGCCGGAGGGAACGATCGAGGTCGTCTTCGACGTCACGGACGCAGAGGGGATCCGCCTGGCTGCGACGAGAATCGACGAGCTGGACGCGCTCGTCGACAACGCCGGCATCGCCATCGCATCTCCGCTCGAGTTCCTGCCACCCGAAGAGTTGACGCGACAGCTCGACGTGAACGTCGTCGGCCAGTTGCGGGTGCTCCAGGCGTTCCTGCCGGCGCTACGCCGCTCTCACGGCCGTGTGGTGTTGATGGGCTCGATCGCGGGCACGTCGGCGCTGCCGTTCCTCGGCGCGTATGCGATGTCGAAGTTCGCGCTCGAGGCGATGGCCGACGCATTGCGGATCGAGCTGGCGCCGTTCGGGATGCACGTAGCGATCGTCGAGCCGGGCACGATTGCGACCCCGATCTGGACGAAGCCGCAGCGCACCGTGGACGAGTTCCCACCCGAGGCGTCCGAGCTCTACGGCGAGCGCGTGGAGAAGTTCCGGCGTCTGGCGGCCGAGCGCGCGGGGAACGCTGTCCCGGCACTGGACGTCGCGAAGGCGGTCGAGCACGCGCTGACCTCGCCGAAGCCGAAGACGCGCTACATCGTCGGACCGGACGCAAAGCGCCGCGCGCGGGTCGAGCGGCTGCCGGACCGCCTGCGCGACAAGCTGCTCGCGCGGTTCCTGTTCGGCTCATGAGCGCCTCTGCCCACTGTGCGGCCATGGCTCTGAGCGCCATGGCCGGTGGCAGCCACCGAGAAGTGCGCTTCGCAAGAAAGCCAAGGCTTCTAGTGACAGGGCGGTGAAGTACGGCCTAGGATCACGGCATGGGATATCAGGTCAGTTCACTCGATGAGCTAGGCGAGGGCTACGGCTTTCGCAAGATCCGTAAACCGCTCGGAATCACGGCGTTCGGTGTGAACGCACAGGTCTTTCCCCCGGGGTTCGCCGGGCCGGCGCACTACCACGACGAGCAGGACGAGCTCTACTTCGTCCATCGCGGGAAGATCCGCGTCGAGGTCGCCGGCGAGTCGCGCGAGCTCGGCGAGGGCGGCCTCTTCCACGCGGCCTCGACGACGCCGCGGCGCATCTCCAACGCGGGCGACGAGGACGCGATCGTCTTCGTCGTGGGTGGCAAGGGCGGCTACGTCGAACGCGACGGTCACTTCGTCGATCCCGAGACCGACCTGGCCAAGCGGCAGGGCCTCGGGTAAGAGAGAGTCCGGCCGTGGGAACGCGGTCGAGACGGAACAGCCTTCTCGCGGCGGCATCCGCCGTCGCCGTCGTAGCCGGTTTGGTGGATCTGGCGG
>JAYUEQ010000254.1:0-6729 GCA_043739205.1 Thermoleophilia bacterium | reverse complement strand
GCCACCTCCGGGCTCGGGCGGGAGACGGCGCTCCTCCTCACCCGCCAGGGCGCCGACGTCACGATCGTCGGCCGAGCCGCAGAACGCACGAACCGTGCGCTCTCCGAGACGGGCGCAGCGGGCTCCGAACTGGCCGACCTGTCGCTGCTCCGCGAGACACGCTCACTGGCGCAACGGATCGCGAGCACGCACGAGACCCTCGACGTGCTCGTGCTGAACGCGGGCGCGATGACGCATGCCTTCACGCTCACCGACGAGGGGAACGAGGTGACGCTCGCGACACACGTCCTCTCGCAGTTCCTCCTCGTCGACGCGCTCCGCCCACTTCTCGAGTCGTCCGCTACACGGGTGATCGTCGTCAGCTCGGGAGGCATGTATCTGGAACGACTGGACGTCGATGCGCTGCAGCCGACCGCGGCCACCTACGACGGTGTCAAGGCCTACGCGCGGGCGAAGCGCGCCCAGGTCACCCTCGTCGAGGAGTGGACGCGGCAACTGCTCGGCACCGGGATCACGATCAACGCGATGCATCCGGGCTGGTCCGACACACCGGGCCTGCGTGACGCGCTCCCGGGCTTCAGCCGCGCGCTGTCGCCCGTCCTCCGCACGCCGGAGCAAGGCGCAGACACGATCGCCTGGCTCGCTGCCGACCCCGGCCTCGACGGTGTCAGCGGCGAGTTCTTCCTCGACCGCCGCGCGCGGCCGACGCACCGCAAGCGCAGCACTCGCCGGCTCGACGAGGCGCAGGAACGCGCGAAGCTGTGGCAGCTCTGCGTCAGTAGGACACGGACTCGTTCAGCGGACGCGTGAGCGTCAGCTGCACGTCCCGGAGTGCGCGCTTGCGGAATCCGGCCTCGCAGAACGCGAGATAGAAGTCCCAGGTCCGCTCGAAGCGCCGGTCGTAGCCGAGCGCACGCACCTCGGCGATCCGCTCGTGGACGTTCGCGCGCCAGCGCCGCAGCGTCTCCGCGTAATGCGGGCCGATTTCGTCCACCTCGAGGATCGTGAGGCGTGACGCCTCGGTCGCCGCGGTGGCGAGCGACGTCAGCGACGGGATGAGACAGCCCGGGAAGACGTACTGCTCGATCCAGTCGGGCGATTTGCGGTAGCGGTCCCAACGATCGTCGGGAATCAGGATCGTCTGCACGCACGCGATTCCACCCGGAGCGAGCACCCGGTCGATCGTCGCGAAATACGTCCCGAACTGCTTCTCGCCGACCGCTTCGAGCATCTCGATCGATGCCACCTTCGTGTAGCGCCCGTCGTGCTGCCGGTAGTCGGCCTCGACGATTTCGATGCGGTCGGAAAGGCCCGCCGCGGCTACCCGCTCGCGCGCAAACTTCGCCTGCTCGGCGGAGATGGTCAGACCGGTGACACGGCAGCCGGTCGTCCGCGCGGCGTGCAGCGCGAACCCGCCCCACCCGCAGCCAATCTCGAGCACATGATCTTCCGGCCCGAGTTGCAGCTTGTTGCAGACGCGCTGGAGCTTTGCCCGCTGTGCATCGCCGAGTGTCACCTCCGGGGACTCGAAAATCGCACAGGAGTACGTCATCGTCTCGTCGAGCATCAGCTCGAAGAGGTCGTTCCCGAGGTCGTAGTGGTAGGAGATGTTCTTGCGCGCGCGCAGCAGCCCGTTGCGGCGGTTCGGCCGTGGACGCGCCTCGAACAGGCGGCGGGCGAAACCGTTGCGTGTAGTCGCCGCCTCCGCGTTTTCGAGCAGGAGCTCGAACAGCCCAACGAGGTCGTCGGTGTCCCAGTCACCCGCGGTGTACGACTCGCCGAAGCCGACCTTGCCGCGCGTCGCGAGCCGTCGGAACAGCGCGCCGTCGTGGATCGTCAGCGCGATCGGCGTGCCCGCGCCAAAGGTCCGCTGCGAGCCGTCGGGCAACGTGACCTCGAGCGAGCCTCCCTCCAGGTGCCGCAACTCGCGTTCGAGCAGGGCGACGGCGAACCGGTCGAGGAACGGCGCGCGCGCGGCCGGTGCCGCCTTCAGCGTGCGGTCGACGGTGCTCACGTCCGCACCGAACCTTTCCCCGGAAGGAACGCGGGCTTGTGATGGAACGGCACGCGCTTCAACCAGAGGCGCAGCGCCTGGCGGTGGATGAGCGCCGTGACCTGCAACGGCATCAGGGGGTAGCGCGCGAGCGAGCGGGCGACGTTCGCGTTCGTCAGCTCGCGCCGTGTTCCGTGCAGTACTGCGGTCAGCGGCCGGCCCGCACCTTCGCGGACGTGGATCCGCGACCAGACGGTGTCTCCGGGCTGCGAAAACGCCCACTCGTACGACTGGTCGAGGCCGAAGAACGGCGAGACGTGCAGACGCTTGTCGTGCTCGTATTGCGGCCCCGGCCCGCGCAACACCTCGGGCAGCCGCTCCCCGAACGTGTTGCTCAACTCCGCGACCATGCACGCGAGTGAGCCGTCGCCGCGGTAGCACCAGTAGAACGAGACCGGATTGAAGACGTAGCCGAGCACGCGCGGTTGTGTCAGCACTAGCACCCGCTGCACGGTTTCGTCCTCGACCAGGTCCAGCACCGCCTGCTTTGTGGACGGGCCGCCGGCGAAGTGGTCGCTGTCGCGGAACGAGACGACGTTGCGGCCGTTGTGCGAGAACAGCGCGAGCCTCTGTTCGAGCTCGGGCAGCTCGTCGAGATCGATCAGCCAGTACGAGACCGGATAGGTGAAGACGTTCTTGACCGGTGTGCGCCGGGCGTGCATCAGCGTCCCCTCGTAGATCGCCGACCTCACCAGGCAACTCCGATCGAGGCTGCGGCGCGCACGCCGGAGGCGAGGCCGTCCTCGTGGAAGCCGTTGCCGTGGTGTGCACCGGCGAACCAGGTGCGGCGAACACCCGCGAGCGACGGCAGGTCTCCCTGAGCCGCGACGCTCTCGACGGTGAAGAGCGGATGCTCGAACGTGCCGCGGTCGATCACGTGCTCCTCCGAAATGTCACCGTTCAGCGTGAGGCAGTAGTCGGTCTCGTCGTCGAGGCTTTGCAACCGGTTCAGGTAGTAGGTGACGGTCGGCCGGCCGTTGTCGCCGACGCGGTAGTTCCACGACGCACGCGCAGCGAGCGTCGATGGGAGCTGGCGGCTGTCGGTGTGCAGGATCGCCTCGTTGGTCGTGTAGGAGAAGGCGCCAAGCACGCGCCGTTCGTCGTCGGTCGGGTCCTCGAGGAGCTGCAGCGCTTGATCCGCGTGCGTCGCGATCACCAGCGCGTCGAAACTGGTGGTCGAGCCGTCGTCGAGCGTGACCTCGGCGCCGTCGGGTGAACGCCGGACGGAGCGCGCACCGAGCCCGAGCCGCAACTTCGGGCCGAGACGGTCGGCGAGCCCGCGAACATACGTGTCGCTGCCGCCGCTCACGTACCGCCATCCCCCGCGGCCGAAGCCGAGCATGCCGTGGTTGTCGAAGAAGCGAATCGCCGTCGCGGCGGGGAACTCGAGCGCGCGCCCCGGCGCCGTCGACCAGAGCGCGGCCGTCAAGGGAACAAGAAACTCGCGGCGGAAACGCGCGGAGAACCGGCGCTCGTCGAGGTAGCGGCCGAGCGACCAGTTCTCATCGAGCCCGGGCAGCGAGCGCCGCGCCGTCGTGAGCCACCGGCCGATCTCGCCGAGGAGCGCGAGGAACCGCGGGTCAACCGCGCGGCGCGACTGCGCGAAGGGCCGGCGGCCCGAGTACTCGAGCCCTCCCGGGCACGAGACCGAGAACGACATCTCCGACGGCTGCGTCCGGACGTGCAACTCCTCGAACAGGCGCGTCAGGAGGGGATAATTCCGCTCGTTGTGCACGAGGAACCCCGTATCGAGCGCCCGGCCGTCGTGCCGGATCGTGCGCGTGTGGCCCCCGGCCCGCTCGTCGCGCTCGAGTACGGTGACCTCGTGGGCGCGCGCGAGCACGTGCGCTGCTCCGAGGCCGGAGATGCCGCTGCCGATGATCGCGATCTTCATGAACCCTTATTCGCCGCTGAACGAATACCGGTTGGCAACGGGCGCGCTACTCTGAGCGAAAGGTGGGACAAACATTGGACAGAAGCGTAGCGATCGGCACCGTCCGGCCGCAGACGAGCACGATCAGCAAGGTCGTGACGCTCGTCGCGGTCGTCGTCCCTCCGCTGGGTCTCCTCTCGGCGATGGGCCTCCTCTGGGGCGTCGCGTTCCATCCCGTCGATCTCGTTCTCCTCGTCACGTTCTACGTCGTGTGCGCGTTCGGGACGACGATCGGCTTCCACCGGTACTTCACGCACCGCGGCTTCACTGCGCACCCCGCGGTGAAGGCCGCGCTCGCGATCCTCGGCTGCATGACGATGCAAGGCCCGCTCATCCAGTGGGTGACCGACCATCGCAAGCATCATGCGCTCTCTGACCAGCCGGGCGACCCCCACTCCCCGCACGGCCACGGAGAGGGCGCCCTCGGCGCCTGGCGCGGGTTCGTGCATGCGCACATCGGCTGGCTGTTCACGAACCTCGGGATGGAGCACGGTCGTGTCTATGGCAAGGATCTCTACGAGGATCGGCTGATCCGTTGGATCGACCGTCTCTATGTCGTCTGGGTCGCGCTGACGCTCGGGATCCCCTTCGCGATCGGCTACCTCGTCGGCGGCACCTGGGAGCGCGGCCTCGAGGCGATGGTCTGGGGAGGGCTGCTACGCATCTTTCTCTACCAGCACGCGACGTTCGCGGTGAACTCGATCTGCCACATGTTCGGCCGTCAGGACTTCCGGTCGCGCGATGAGGCGCGCAACAACTGGCTCGTGGCGCTGCTCGTTTTCGGCGAGGGCTGGCACAACAATCACCACGCGTTCCCGGCCTCGGCTCGGCATGGCCTCCTGAGGCGGCAGATCGACGTCTCGTGGTGGGTGATTCGCGGTCTCGAGAAAGTCGGGCTCGTCTGGGACGTGCGCACCCCGGACGACCGACAACTTGAACGGCGCCGCACGCCGGCGCTCTGAGCTAGCGCGGGTTGGGGCGGTCGACGTTCCAGTGGCGTGCGACCGATGCGATCCACCGCCCTTCCTCGCGCGGCGTGAGCGCGAAGCGTGTAATCGAGCGCTGCCCGAGCGCGTGGTCGCCGTACAACACGTCGATCATGAACCGCCTGGGCTCATCAATTGCCTCACGCGCAGCGGCGAAGGCAGGGTCCTCCGGGTCTCGGAATACCCCCTGCCAAAAGCCGAGCTCTCCGGGCGCGATGTAGAGGTCACGCACGAGCTGCCGGAAATCCTCGACCGGCGGATGATCGCTCGGCCCGGTCTCCACGTCCGGGCGCAAGTGCCAGCCGTGGAGAACGGCGATGCCGCTACCGACATTGCGCACCGAGATCGCCAGGTAGACCACCGAGTCAGTCGCCTCGGCGACCCCGCAACTGCCGGAGACCATGAACCACTTGTCGTCCATGAAGCCGACCTTCTGCGGCGCATCCTCCAGTCGCGACTGCGTGAGCAGCGGGCGTAGGCCCGCGAGCAGCGACATCTCTGCAGCGCGTGCGGCACGGTTCGCCGAGCGCACGGAGAGGAAGGTCGCGCTCGCGAGCACGAGGGTCGCCGCGGCCGTGACGATCGACGAGACGGCCACCCAGTCGACTGCGAGGATCATGACCGCAGCGCCTTCAACGCCGGGCCGAGCGACTGCTGCGCGTGCAGCACCGGCTCAAAGAGGTCGCCCTGCTTTGCGACGCGGTCGAGCGCGACCTGCATGGAGAAGTCCCGCGGCGTGACGCGCTCCGTTAGCTCCTCCCACCGCAACGGCGTCGACACGGGGGCCCCCAGTTTCGGACGCACCGAGTAGGCCGACGCGATCGTCTTGCCGTGACCGTTCTGCCGATGATCGACGAGCACGCCCGCGCGCTTCTTCTTCAACCACTCGGTCGTCACCTCGCCGGGGTGCTGCGCCTCGAGCTTCCGTGACAGCAGTTCCGCGAACTCGTAGGTGTCCTCGTAGCTCGACCGGCGAACGATCGGGACGATGATGTGAATGCCGTCGGCGCCGCTCGTCTTCACGTACGAGTCGAGGTCGAGCTCACCGAGCGCGTCGTGTAGATAGTGCGCCACGCGAACGCACATCGCGAATGCGCCGTCCTCCTCCGGCGGGTCGAGGTCGAACAACACCCAGTCCGGGCGGTCGGGCTTGTCGATGCGCGAGTACCACGCGTTCATGTCGATGCAGTGCATCTGCACCATCCAGAGCAGTGCGTCGCGCGAGTTGACGAGCGGGAAGTCGACCAGGCGCGACTCGCCCTTTCCGCCGCGCGGCCACGTGCGGAACTGCCGCGTCGGGATCCAGTCCGGGATGCCTTTCGGCGCCTGCTTCTGGAAGAACGAGCCGCCGGGCAAACCTTCGCGCCAGCGCTTCATCGTGAACGGCCTGTCCTTCAGATGCGGGACGATCGTGTCGGCGACGGCGTCGTAGTAGCGGAAGAGATCGCCCTTCGTGATCCCGTCGTCGGGAAAGAGGACGCGATCGGCCGACGAGAGCTGTACCTCGGGGCTCATTGCGGCGCGTCCAGGCGGTCGAGCGCCAGGCCGAGCCACGCAGGCGCCTCGGCCGTCCAGAGCGCCTGCTCGTGTCCTCCCGGATACATGCGGAAGGTGAACGGCACGCTCGCGCGCGAGAGCGCGCGGGCAAAGAGCACGTTGTCGGGACGGAAGCGCCCATCGCTTGCTCCGACGTAGAAGCCGAGGAACGTCGACTGATGCGCAAGCGTCGTGCGCAGCATCGGCACGAGCGTCAACGG
>JAYUEQ010000253.1:0-4314 GCA_043739205.1 Thermoleophilia bacterium | reverse complement strand
ACACCTCCTGTGCTTCGCCGCCGTGCGAGAGCTCTGCGACGATCCGATCGGTCTCTGCGCTCGAGTGCGTATACGAACCCAGCGCGTAAGGGCCCGTGTGCGAGAGGTAGTGCTCGTGAAATGCCTCGAGGAGCTCGTCGGCGGTCAGCTCGCCGCCGCGCAGATCGGTGATCGCCTGCACCTTCTGCGCAAAGTCGACCTGAAGCCCGCGCGGTAGCTCGAGGCTGTGCTCGGACTCCATCAGGTAGGCGACGCCGCCTTTGCCGGACTGCGAGTTGACGCGGATGATCGCCTCGTAGCTGCGGCCGAGATCTGCGGGGTCGATCGGCAGGTACGGCACGTCCCACACCTCCGACTCCTCACGTTGCTGGGCGTGCATCCCCTTCTTGATCGCATCCTGGTGCGATCCGGAAAAGGCGGTGTAGACGAGCTCCCCGACCCAGGGATGGCGCGGGTGAATCGGCAGTTCGTTGCACTCCTCGACGATCGCCTTCGCCTCATCGAGCTGTGACAGGTCGAGCTTCGGGTCGACGCCCTGCGTCAACAGGTTCAGCGCAATCGTGATCAGGTCGACGTTGCCGGTCCGCTCGCCGTTCCCGAAGAGCGTTCCCTCGACGCGGTCGGCGCCGGCCATCAAGCCGAGCTCGGCTGTCGCGACAGCCGTGCCGCGATCGTTGTGCGGGTGCACGCTGACGAGGATGCTGTCCCGTGCGGAGACGTGGCGCTGGAACCACTCGATGCGATCCGCATAGACGTTCGGCGGAAACGCTTCGACCGTCGTCGGCAGGTTGACGATCATCCGCGCCTCGGGCGTCGGCTGCCACACCTCGATCACCGCTTCGCAGATCTCGAGCGCGAACTCGAGCTCCGTGCCGTGGAAGCTTTCCGGCGAGTACTCGAGGACGATCTCGGTGTCCGTTTGCTCCGACAGCTCCTTGATCAACGTGGTCGCGCGCACCGCGAGATCCACGATCCCGGGCTTGTCGAGGCGGAATACGACACGCCTCTGCACGGTCGAGGTCGAGTTGTAGAGGTGCACGATCGCCCGCGGTGCGCCCTCGATCGCTTCGAACGTGCGCTCGATCAACTCCGGCCGTGCCTGCGTCAGTACGGCGATCGTCGTGTCCGTCGGGATGCGATCCTCGTCGATCAGCCGGCGCACGAACTCGAAGTCCGTCTGTGAGGCGGACGGGAAGCCCACCTCGATCTCTTTCACGCCGAGCTGGACAAGCAGGTCGAACATGCGCTGCTTGCGGGCCGAGTCCATCGGCTTGACCAGGGCCTGGTTCCCGTCGCGGAGGTCGGTCGAGCACCAGATCGGCGCGTGGTCGACAACCCGGTTCGGCCAGGTTCGGTCAGGCAGATCGACGGTGGGATAGGGGCGGTACTTCCAGTAGGGCATCGTCATTGGCTTGGCTCCTCGAGTGGGCGGACTGCTCCCGCAATGCGGGAAACGCGGAGACGGATATGTCGCAGGGCTCTCTCCCCTAGGGGAGGAGGAGGGCAAGCGCGCGCAGGCCGGTAATCGACAGGTTCGACTCGGCCGCGGAGATATGGAGGCGCTTCCCGATCATCGCTTTCAAAAGCATAGTGAGACTCGCCCCCTTTGGCAACGCCGGTTTGCATCACGGAGTCGCTATACCTTGTAAAGCTTGACAACCCCGATCCTTGTCGGCACACTCAAATGACGATGAACCGCTCAGCCCATGTATTTGAGCCACGGACGCCCTTCTCGGGGCGCCGCCTTGTGCCCGGGCTCGTCATTCTTCTTACGGTCATCGTCATTCTCCCCCTCTAGGGGGAGAATTCGCTCACGCAGCCAGTTGACGCTGCATACACCGACTTCGACAGAAGAAGTGCGCCCGCAATGGGCCAGACGGACGAGCGAAACGAACGATGACCCTTTCAGGAGGTTTGGAGTGAACGTCAAGACTGTTGCCTGTCTCGCCGGAGACGGGGTGGGGCCCGAGTTGATGGCTGCGGCGACGCGCGCGCTCGATCGCGTGTCGAAGCTGCACCAACTCGAGCTCGACGATCGCCATTTCCCCTTCGGGGGCGAGGCGGTCACCCGCTCCGGCCATCCGCTGCCGGCCGCAACGCGGTCCGGCTACAGGGATGTCGACGCGATTCTGGTCGCTTCGCCGAACGAGCCGGCGCTCGACGGTGTGAAGGCCGACCTGCATCTCGCATGGCGCGTCGCCCGCGTGCAGTTGCGCGAGGCGGGGGATCTCGTGGTCGCAGGGCCGGTCGGAGACTGGGCCAACGACATCGCGATCTCGCGCGCGTTCTCGTGCGCCGCTTCGCGGCACGGCCGGATCGTGTGTGTCGGCGAGTCGACCGAGTGGCGTGAAGCCGTCGCCGCGCAGACGGCGCGCTGGGGCGGCCTCGAGGTCGAAGAGACCGGTCTCGGCGAGGTCCTCGACCGGTTGCGCGACCGCCCCGAGTCACTGGACGTGATCGTGACCGAGGCCCATCTTGTCTCGCCGGTCGTCGACGCGGCCGCGCACTACGCCGGCTCGCCGTCCTCCGTCGCACACGCGTGGCTTCCCGATCACGGGCCCGGCGTGTTCGCGCCCGGCACCTCCGATTCGGACGACGTCGCCGGCTTCGGCGTCGTCGACCCGATGGGAATGCTGCTGACCGCGTCGCTGATGCTCGCCGAAGGGTTGAAGCGCCGCTCCGCGTCGCGGACGCTCGAGCGGGCCGTCGGCGAGGTCGCTCGACGTTCCGAATCGCATGACACGCGTTCGTTCACCGATGCGGTGATCGAGCTGCTGCCTGCGTCGCGCACCGATGTCGAGCACTTCGACGAGGTGACAGGTTGACCAGGATGTTGGGGTCCGACGCTGTCCTGCGAAGCCTTGAGGCCGAGGGTGTCGAGGTGGCGTTCGGCATTCCGGGCGGCGCGATCCTTCCGACCTACGACGCGATTGCGCGCGGGACATCCGTACGTCATGTGCTCGCACGCCATGAGCAGGGCGCGGGCCACATGGCGGAGGGCTACGCACGCGCATCGGGCAGGGTCGGCGTCGCGATCGCGACCTCCGGCCCGGGCGCGACGAACCTTGTCACCCCGATCGCCGACGCGTGGATGGACTCGACGCCGCTCGTCGCGATCACCGGTCAGGTGAAGTCGAGCCTGATCGGCACCGACGCGTTCCAGGAGATCGACGCGACCGGCATCACGATGCCGATCGTCAAGCATTCATGGCTCGTCCAGGACGTCGAGGAACTGCCCGGTGTGATGAAGGCAGCGTTCCACGTCGCGCGCACCGGCCGTCAGGGGCCTGTGCTCGTCGACATCGCGAAGGACGTGCAAGAAGCCGAATTCGACTTCGTCTACCCCGACGACGTCGACCTGCCCGGGTGGAAGCCGCCGCACAAGGTGCACCCCAGGCAGCTTCGGGAAGCGGCCAAAGCGATCGCCGTGGCGCAGCGGCCGATCGTCTATGCCGGCGGCGGTGTTCTCAATGCCGACGCCTGTGCCGAGTTGCTCGAGCTCGTTGACTCGGCGCAGCTTCCCGCAGTCGTAACGCTGATGGGCAAGGGGGCCTTGCCGGATTCGCACCCGCTGAACTACGGCCACCCTGGCATGCACGGCTCGAAGTTTGCGAACTTCGCGCTGAACAAGGCCGACCTTGTGATCGCGGTCGGCTCGCGCTTCGACGATCGCGTCACGGGCAAGGTCTCGGCGTTCGCACCCGGCGCGAAGGTGATTCATTTCGACATCGATGCGGCAGAAGTCGGGAAGATCCGCCACGCGGAGATCCCGGTCGTCGGCCCGCTCAAGCTCGCGCTGGCGCAGCTGGCCCCGGAGGTGAGAGCCGCCGCCGCAGACGGAGCTCCCGACCGCGGGCCTTGGCTGCGCCAGCTCGAGGACTGGCGCGCGCAGTTCCCGTTCCGATACCAGAAGGCGGACGGCGTGCTCAAGCCGCAGACGGCGATCGAAGCGCTCCGCGACCTCGCCGCGACCCGCGAGGAGGACGTGATCTGGACGACCGGCGTCGGCCAGCACCAGATGTGGGCGATGCAGTACATCCAGTGCGACAAGCCGCGGTCGTGGATCACCTCCGGTGGGCTCGGGACGATGGGCTACGGCCTTCCGGCGGCGATCGGCGCGAAGGCCGCCCGGCCCGATGCGACGGTGATCTGCATCGACGGAGACGGCTGCTTCCAGATGACGTGCCAGGAACTCGCGACCGCAGCACTCGAGCGGTTGCCGATCGTCACCGTGATCATCAATAACGGCTGGCTCGGCATGGTGCGCCAGTGGCAGGAGATGTTCTACGACGAGCGCTTCGCCCAGACGCACCT
>JAYUEQ010000252.1:0-1700 GCA_043739205.1 Thermoleophilia bacterium | reverse complement strand
CTGCTACGGCATACGCCGTTATAGATGCCCCCTACCCATGTTTCGCCGGCGACCCCTAGTGCGCCGACTGTCCCCTACCCACTCCGACCTTGCCAGACGAGCCGCGGCGAGTCAACGGGCAAATCACAAGAAGCTGACTTGCGATCTATGCAAACCTGCTTCGACCTACCGCCCTAACCTCTCGTCAGCGGTACCGCTTCTCGAGCCTCGTTCGCTCCTTTTCGACGCTTCGCGCGAGCTGCACGAGACGCGTGATGCGGGCGTTGTAGGCCTCCACCGCCGCGATTTCGCGTTTCTGAGCGGCGACTGTTTGATTCGAGACCGCCGCCGCGTCGAATCGGTGCAGTAGGGCCGGAATCGCCTGGGCGTTGTTCGCGCGCACAGCCTGCGCAAGGGCGAGAGCAGACCCCCGGAGCTGCGACAGCGAGGCGAGCTGTTGCGCGTAGGTCGGCTGCCACGCAGGGGGCGGGTCGAGCGGATGGACTGTCTCGATGACCGAGGCGACTGTGCGGGCGTACACCGTGAGCGCGTCGGCCTTGGCGGCGTTGAGTGCTTTCGTCGCAGCAGTTCCTTTCGCGCTCGCGCCGAGTTGTTTCTTGAGGGCGGCGCTCGCGGGCTGGAGCGGCCGTAGCGCGGCGCTGTAGTGCGGCACGAACGTCGCCAGCTCACGCACTTCGCGCGCGAGCCCGATCTCGCCGTCGACCAACTGCAACAGCAACGAACGGAGATGCGCGGCCTGCGGCGGCGCCGTCACTGCCGCAAGTCGCTCGCGCAAGGTGCTCAGCGTGCGCTCTGCCGTCACGAGCTTGCGTGCCACCCGCGGGTCGTCCTTCTTCGACCGAGCGAAAGACTGGTTGGCGCTCGTGACCTCCTGGAGCTGGCCGGCCATCCCCGCTTGTGCCGTCTGCACGCGGTTCAGGTAGTCGGTGAGCGCGGCGTGCGTCCCTCCGCCGCAACCGGCGAACAACAGCGACGCGAGTGCGACCGGAAAGAGGCGCAGCCGACGCATGGTTACTTCTTGATCAGGACGACCTGTGACGTGCTGCCGTCGCCGTGCTTGAACACGAGCTTGATGAGACCCTTGCCCGGCGCGAACCAGCATGTGCGCGTGCCGCTCCCGAACGGGAAGCCCGCCTGCAGCATCGTCGTCCGGACCGCGAGTGCCTGGAACGTGCCGCCGGGTACTTGCACCGTCTGCACGCCGAGCACGGTCGACGTGCCGATGACGCCGTACGCCGCGAAGTCGGACCCCGTCGACGACGACGCCCATTGGTCCCCCTGTTTGACGTACGCGGGGAGGATCGGGTTGAACCCGAAATTCATGAGATCGAAGGGCGTGAAGAAGTGCCGACGATCGGCAGCGCTCGCGCTTTTCGGGCCGAGCGGTGGGAACGCGGCGAGGCTCGTTGCGCGCGAGACGCTCCACAGGTTCGTCACGCCACTGACACGCGTCGTGTAGCCGTAGCTCGCCGATGCGCGAATCGGCCCGGAGACGCTCGTGACCGTGAAGCGCGCGGTTCCGTTCAGCGACGCCTGGATCGCGACCTGTTCGACTTGCGGCTGCTTGAGGTGCCGTGGGTTCGTCCACCGGTAGCGCTGCGTGAGCCCCTGCGTCAGCGGGAAGTAGTCGGTGTCATTCGGCGTCGCAGCCGGAGTCAACGACGTCGACTGCAACACCGACGTCGTCACCGGCGCGCCGG
>JAYUEQ010000251.1:0-2826 GCA_043739205.1 Thermoleophilia bacterium | reverse complement strand
CAGCGGGAAGTGCTCGCCGACGCGGCAGGTGTAGACCGCGATGCCGGTGTCCTGACAAACGAGGTTCTTGTCGCGGTCCGCGATGTTGACGTTCTTGTGGATCGTCTCGAGGACACGCTTGCCCGGAACGGACGTCTCACGCGCACGCGCGTCGGAGAGCGCGTCGCGCAGATCCTGCGGGAGGTCCTTCAGCGCCCAGACATAGAGGTGTGCTGCGGCATCCTCGACGACGTGCTGCAGATCGGTAGCGACCGCGCTCACTTGGCTGCAGCCGCCTTTCCGGCACGACGGCCGAAGACGACGCACTCGAGCAACGAGTTGCCCATCATGCGGTTGCGCCCGTGCGTGCCGCCGGCGATCTCGCCGCTCGCATAAACACCCTCCAGCGTCGTCGCACCGTCCGTGTCGATCACGAGGCCGCCGTTCTGGTAGTGAAGGACGGGGTAGGTCAGAAGCCTTTCGCGCAGCGGATCGATCCCCGCAGCGCGATAGCGGCGCAGCATGTAGGGCAGCGAGATATCCGCGTCTGCCTCCGGGATGCGCGTCGTGTCGAGATAGACGGCGGGGCGACCGTCGGGCGTCTCGACGCCGCGGCCCGCGTTGACCTCGTCGACGATCGCCTGGCTGACGGCGTCGCGCGGGCCGAGCGAGTCGGTGAACTCCTCCCCTTCCGAATTGAGCAGCAGGGCGCCGTAGGCGCGCGTCGTCTCCGGGATCGAGTAGCCCTGCATGTTCGGCGGCCACGCGCCGCCGTTCGGGTGGTACTGCAGCGCATCGAGATCACGTGCCTCCGCGCCGAGCTCGAGCGCGAGCTTCGTCACCTCCCCGGTCGCGTTCGGATGGTTCGTCGAAAGCTCGCCGCGCTCCTCGGCGACCGCGTAACAGCGACCGCCGGCGGCGAGCACGACCGTGCCGGCATCGACCGTGCGCTCGCCGACACGCGCGCTCCAGTGGCCGTTCACCTGCGCGAGCTCGTGGAGCGGCGCGTTCGTGAAGCTCGTGCCCGCGCCGGCCTCCCACGCTTCCCGCAGCTGCTTCGTGATCGCGTGGCCGGTGCGGTCACCGACCTGCAGGAGGCGCTTCGCGCTCGCGCCGCCGCAGCGGGCGAGCCGGTAGCCGCCGTCGGGATCGCGCGTGAACTCGACTCCGAGCTCCTCGAGCCAGTGGATCGCGGAGCGGGCATCGCCCGTGAGGACCTCGCCGAGCGCCTTGTCGGAGGTCTCGTGCGATGAGCGAAACACGTCGGCGGCATGCTGCTCGGGCGAGTCGTCGGCGCCGAAGGACGCCTGGATCCCGCCCTGGGCCTTCGAGGAGTTGTTCGCCTGCAGCGAGCCCTTCGTCGCGAGGGCGACGCGGGCGCCGGAGCGGTCGGCAGAGACAGCCGACGCGAGCCCGGAGGCGCCGCTGCCGATCACGAGCACGTCGAAATGGGCCTCTACTGCCACAAGACGACTATACCTGAGATTAGTGAATCTTATGCATTGTTCACTGACGCAGTGGACAATCAGTTCACAGATCTAGTCGACGAGCGCCGCCGGCCGTTCGCCCTCGGGCGAGAGCGAAGGCAGCCACTCGAGGCGCTTCGGCAGGTACCAGTTCGCCTCACCGAGCAGCTTCATCACCGCGGGGACGAGCACGCCGCGCACGATCGTCGCATCGATCAGAACTGCAACCGCGAGCCCGAAGCCCATCTGCTGCATCTGGATCAGGGCCAGCGTCGAGAAGAGCCCGAAGACGGCGACCATGATGATCGCCGCGCTCGTGACCGTCCCGGCCGTGCGGGTGATCGCGAGCCGGATCGCGTTCTCGGTCGTCTCGCCCGCGTCGTGGAGCTCCTTGACCCGGCTGAGGATGAACACGTGGTAGTCCATCGAGAGCCCGAACAGGACGACGAAGAGGAAGAGCGGCAGCCAGGTGACGATCGCGCCGTTCGTCTGGAACCCGAAGAGCGAGTGCAGCCAGCCGAACTGGAACACCGCAACGAGAATCCCGTACGCGGCGCCGACCGAGAGCAGGTTGAGCACGACGGCCGTGGCTGCGATCACAAGCGAGCGGAACGTCATCAGGAGCAGCGTGAAGGCGAGACCGAGTACGAAGAGGAAGATGATCGGCAAGCGCGACTTCATCTGCTGGTTGAAGTCGAAGGTGCCCGCGGTGACGCCGGTGACCGCGGTCTGCGCATCGGGCAGCGTTTGGGCGATCGGCGGGATCACTGTGTCGCGCAACATGTGCAGCGCGTTGATCGATGCGGCGTTATCGCCGTTGCCCGCGATCGCGAAGTCGATCCGCGCGACCGTCTTGTTCGGGCTGACGATAATGTGGAACGGCGGCAACAGCTCCTTTGTTGCGAGCGCCCGTTCGCGGAACAGCGTGTAGGCGCGCTGGTATGCGGGCGTCGTCACGTTGGGTGCCTGCACGACGAGAACCGCAGGTGTCTGCGAGCCGGGAAACGCCTGCTGGATGCGCTCGTAGGTGCGCACGATCTTCATGTCGTGCGGCAGGTCGGTGAGCGACGGTAGCTTCGTGTGCATCGACAGCGCCGGGAGCGCCAGGAGCAGAAGTCCGCCTGCGGCGAAGACCACGGCGATCACGGGCCGCCGCAAAACGTGGCCGATCAGGCGGCCCCACGCGCCGTCATCGCGCGGCTGCCCTTTGATGAACGGGATGCGGCCCTTGTCGACCTTGTCACCGAGCCGGTGCAGCACCGCCGGCAGCACCGTCAGCGAACCGACCATCGAGGCGAAGACGACGAGCATCGTGCCGAGCCCGATCGTCGTGAAGATCGCGTTGCCGGAGAGCAGCATCCCCGCCATCGCGATCAGCACC
>JAYUEQ010000250.1:0-4466 GCA_043739205.1 Thermoleophilia bacterium | reverse complement strand
AACCAGGCCTCGTACGGAGCCGCCGCGAGCTTCGGGTCATAGAGGAGCTCGTTCTGGGGGAAGTCGCTCTGCCGGTACCAGCCGCGCACGATCGGGATTCCGGCGTCGGGCAGGTAGGCGGCGGGCCAGTGCTCGGCGGTGTCGACCACCTCCACCCGATAGGAGGGGCTGAGGTGCGCGTGCAGATAGTCGATTCCCGGCTGCCAGTAGGCGAGCGACGCTTCGGGATCGGTGTTCGCCCGCGCGAAGCTGGCGACGATCGGCGTCACGTTCCAGACACCCGCGAGGGCGATCACCGGTACCACGAGCCAGAGCGGCCGCCACCCTCGCAATGCCACGGCGATCAGCGCGAGCGGGAGCGCGAGGTACCGAATGCGCTCGATGTTCGAGCCGACCGACGACGGGACGACGTAGACCACGAGGACCGCGACGAGGTAGATCCAGAACAGTCCGCGCAGCGGCCGTGCCGCCGCCACTCCGCGCGTGACGAGCAAGCCGACCGCTGCAAACCCGATGCCCGGGAGGAGTTGCAGCGTCTGGAACGGGAAGCGCCCACCGTCTCCGAACAGACGGTAGAGCAGCAGCTCACCGATGGAGCAGCTCGCGACGATCGCGATCGGCACGCCGACGTTGCGGATGCTGCGTCGCGAAAGGACGACGCCCGCCATCACGATCGTCAACAGCATGAACGCAAGCGGGCTCGCTGCCAGCGTGAGGACCGCTCCGAGCGCGAAGCGCCCGCGCCGTCCCTGCTGCAACGCCCAGATCGAGAGCAGCGCGAACGACATCGCGAGCGCGAACGGGAACGCCGCCGCGCCGATGATGCCGACCCACAGAACGGCGAAGGACCGGCTGGAGACACGCGAGTCGGATCCCCACTGCCGGTACATGACGATGCTGAAGATCGTCGCCGCCGACGCGATCGACGCGAGCGCGAGCACCTTGATCCCGAACAGCGCCGCGAGCGGGTAATAGATCAGGCTGTAGGTGACGAACGAGTAGCGGCCCGCGTACCAGAAGTTGTTCCACATCTCGAAGCCGTGCTGGAGCAGGAACGTTCGCTGGTATGCGTGAGCCGCCCAGTCGATGCCAGGGGGTGTCGCCCAGAGAAGAAATGCGGCGAGCGACGCGGCTACGGCCGTCGACAGCATCGCCTCCCGGGCGAGCAAACGGCGGTCGGCCGTGCTCACACCCCCGAGGTTACGGGATCAGTCCTGGCTGAGACGTGACCAAACGCCCACGTCGGCGCGCTTGTCTGCTTTGAAATGGAGATTCCGCAGCACACCCTCCAGGCGATATCCCGCCCGCTCGGCCACTTTGGTGGAGGGAATGTTCTCCGGGTCGATCCGCAGCTCCAGGCGCTCCAGGCCGAGCTCGGCGAAGCCCCAGCGGGTCAGGAGCATGACGGTGCGCAGGGCGATGCCCTGCCCCCGCGCGGCCGGGGCGACGAGGTAGCCGATCTCCCCCTGGCGCCGCTCGAGGTCGAGCTCGACGAGCCCCGCCCACCCGAGGAGCGCGTCGCCATCGTTCGGATGGATCGCGAAGCCGGCGCGGCTCCCTTCATCCCAGCCGTCCTCGTACCGCTTGATCCAGCTGCGGGCGAACTGCTCGTCGGCGCCGTCGGGAACGCGAGTGAAGCGCACGATGTCCGGGTCGTCGAGCAGGGCGAGCAGCTCCTGCACAATCGATTGGCCGAGCGGCTCGAGGCGGATCGCGTCGTCCGCGAGCTCAGGCGCCGACGGTGCCTCTAGGCGCCGTGGCACTTCTTGTACTTCTTGCCCGAGCCGCACCAGCAGGGATCGTTGCGGCCGATGTTCTCCGTCTCGGAGTTCACCTTGGGTTTCTGCGCGACGGGGGTCGCAACGGAGCCTCCGCCTGTGAAGGCCCCGCCGGCTGCGGTCGCGGTGCCGCCGGCAGCGAGGATCGCCTCGGTGCCTGAGAGCGACTCGTGCTCGTAGGTGAGGGAGCCGTTGCCGCCGTTTGCATTCGGGTTGCCCTGCAACTGCTGGGCGGTGCCGTCGTCGGGCGTGACCTCCGCATGGAAGAGCAGCGTCACGACCTCCTCGCGGATCGCGCGGGTGAGGTCGAGGAACATGCCGTGGCCTTCGTTGCGGTATTCGACGAGCGGATCCTTCTGCGCCATGCCGCGGAGGTGGATGCCTTCGCGCATGTAGTCCATGTTCTCGAGGTGCTCGCGCCACCGGATGTCGACGGTCTGGAGCACGATGAAGCGCTCCAGGTCGCGCATCAGGCCTTCCTGGATCTCGCCGAGCTCCTTCTCGCGTTCGGTGTACGCATCGAGCGCGTCTTCGAGGAACTCCTGCACGATCGCCTCGCGGTCGAGCCCCTTCAACTCGTCTGCCGCGACCCCGGTCCCGTAGATCGCCTCCATGGCGTTGACGAGCTCGCCGAGCTCCCAGTCCGCGGCCGCTTCCGACGCGGTGTAGTCCGAGACGGTGTTCGAGATCACTTCGGGGAGCCACTCTTCGCGGATGTCCTCGGCCAGGTCCTCGCCGTGCAGCACGCGGTTGCGCTGCTCGTAGATCACCATGCGCTGGACGTTCATCACGTCGTCGTACTTGAGCACGTTCTTGCGCGCGACGAAGTTCTGCTCCTCGACCTTCTTCTGCGCGTTCTCGATCTGGCGCGAGAGGATCGATGCCTCCATCGGCTGGTCGTCCGGGAGCTTGAAGCGCTCCATGATGTTGTGGATGCGGTCGCCGGCGAACAGGCGGACGAGGTCGTCGCGTCCGGAGAGGTAGAAGCGCGTCTCGCCGGGGTCGCCCTGGCGGCCTGAACGGCCGCGGAGCTGGTTGTCGATGCGGCGCGCCTCGTGGCGCTCGGTGCCGAGAACGTAGAGGCCGCCGAGCCCGCGCACGGTGTCGTCGATCTTGATGTCGACACCGCGGCCGGCCATGTTCGTCGCGATCGTGACGGCCCCGACGCGGCCGGCGTCGACGATGATCTCGGCCTCGCGCGCATGCTCCTTCGCGTTCAGAACGGCGTGCGGGACGCCCTGGCGCTTGAGCAGCTCGCTGAGGTACTGCGAGGTCTCGACGGCGATCGTGCCGACGAGCACCGGCTGGCCCTTTTCGTGGCGCTCCTTGACGTCCTGGACGACTGCGTTGAACTTCGCTTCGACGGTCTTGAAGATGAGGTCGTTCTTGTCGTCCCGTGCGACGTTGACGTTGGTCGGGATCTCGACGACGTTCAGGTTGTAGATCTCGACGAACTCTTTCTCTTCCGTCTTCGCGGTACCGGTCATGCCGCCGAGCTTCTCGTAGAGGCGGAAGTAGTTCTGCAGCGTGATCGTCGCGAGCGTCTGGTGCTCTTCCTGGATCGCTACGCCTTCCTTCGCCTCGATCGCCTGGTGCAGGCCCTCGCTCCAGCGGCGGCCTTCCATGATGCGACCGGTGAACTCGTCGACGATCTTCACCTCGTTGTCCTGCACGACGTAGTCGAAGTCGCGCTTGTAGAGCGACTGCGCCTTGAGCGCCTGGATCAGGTGGTTGACGAGCTGGACGTTCGCGGGGTTGTAGAGGTTGTCGATCCCGAGCGCTCGCTCGACCTTCTCGATTCCGGACTCGCCCGGAGCGATCGTCTTGTGCTTCTCGTCGTAGAGGTAGTCGTGCTCGGACTGGAGCGCCTCGTCCTCGAGCTTCGTGCCCTTGGACTGCGCGCCGTCGAGCGCCTTCACGATCCGCGCCATCTCGTAGTAGGTCTTGGCTGCAATCGTGGGCTCGCCGGAGATGATCAGCGGCGTGCGCGCTTCGTCGATGAGGATCGAGTCGACCTCGTCCACGATCGCGTACTGGTGGCCGCGCTGCACAACGCCCTCGAGGCTGATCGACATGTTGTCGCGCAGGTAGTCGAACCCGAACTCCGAGTTGGTGCCGTAGGTGACGTCGGAGTTGTAAGCCGCGCGGCGCTCCTCGAACGGCATGTTGTTCTCGATGTAGGCGACCGTCATGCCCAGGCGCTCGAACACGCCGCGGTTCCACGCAGCGTCGCGCTGGGCGAGGTAGTCGTTGACGGTCACGAGGTGCACGCCGGTGGCCGGGAGCGCGTTCAGGTAGAGCGGCAAGCTCGCGACGAAGGTCTTACCTTCACCGGTCTTCATTTCGGCGATGTCGCCTTCGTGGAGGACGATGCCGCCCATCATCTGCACGTCGAAGATGCGCTGGTCCGATTCGCGGACGCGCGCTTCGCGGATAGCGGCGAAGGCTTCGAACAGGAGCTCTTCCAGCGTCTCGCCGTTCGCCAGGCGCTCCCGGAACTCGACGGTCTTACCGCGCAGCTCGTCGTCGGAGAGCTTCGCGAACTCGGGCTCGAGTGTCGCGATGTAGGCCGCCTGCTCGGCGACGCGCTTCATGCGCCTGCCCTCGCCGAAGCGAAGGGCCTTTTCGAGCGTTCCTGATCCGAGCGACGGCATCCCGGACAGGGTACCGAGCCGGCCACGCCTCGCT
>JAYUEQ010000249.1:0-1612 GCA_043739205.1 Thermoleophilia bacterium | reverse complement strand
ACCGCTGCGCCTCCGGTTGCGCGCAGAGGAAGCCGGAGCCCTTCGGCGCGCAGAGCCACTTGTGGCAGTTGCCCGCGTACACGTCTGCGCCGATCGCGTCCAGATCGAGATCGATCTGGCCAGGCGCATGCGCGCCGTCGACGATCGAGAGCACGCCGGCGTCGCGTGCGCGGCGACAGATCTCCGCGACGTCGTTGACACGGCCCGTCGTCCACTCGACGTGCGAGCAGAACACCGCCTTCGTGCGCGGCCCCGGAACGAGGTCGTCGAACGCGCGGCGCACGAGTTTCGCGCCCGTGCGGCGCGCGACGTACTGCCAGAGCAGCTCCATGCCGCCGTACTCGTCGTCGCCCATGAGCACCTCGTCGCCGGGTGCGAGCTCGAGCGAGCGCGCAACGGTGTTCATCGCCGAGCTCGTGTTGGTCGCGAATGCGAGGTTGTCGGGGCTCGCTCCCACGTATGCAGCCAGTGCAGTGCGCGCCGTGTCGAGGCGCTCCGGGAGGCTCCGTTCGAGGGCGAGAAACGCGACGGGCTGCCACTCAAGCTCCTGCTGATAGCGCTGGTAGGCCTCGAAGACGGGCCGCGGGCACGCGCCGAACGAGCCGTGGTTCAGGTACACGACCTCGGGGTCGAGGAGGAACAGTTTCTTCACGGCTCTTAACTCACTATTAATCGCGAATCGCAGGTCGGAAACACCTGGCGGTTATAACGGTCTTGTGGGCCCAACCCGGATCCTCTCCCTCCGCGTCGTCGAACCGCTGGTCGTGGCCGTCGTCGGCGGCGCGCTCGCGCTCGGTGGGGCGGCGCTGCTCGGCAAGCTCGGGAGCCATACGACGATTCAGCAGGTCTCACCGCTCGGCGGCGGCGGCGTTGGCAACGTCACGCTGCAGGCGCCGACGACGGGTGCGCTGACGGCGGAGCAGATCTACAAGCGCGATGCGCCGGGCGTTGTGCAGGTGACGGCGACCAACCCGGCGCAAGGCTCCTCGTCACTGGGCTCCGGGTTCGTGATCGACAAGGCCGGTCACATCGTCACGAACTTCCACGTCGTCCGCGGAGCAACGAAGGTGTTCGTCTCGTTCTCGGGGCAAGACCAGCTCGCGGGCACGGTCGTCGGCGTCGACCCCTCGACCGACATCGCCGTGCTGGCGATTCAGGCGCATGCGAGCGCACTCACGCCACTCGAGCTCGGGAACTCCGACGCAGTTCGTGTCGGCGACACGGTCTACGCGATCGGGAATCCGTTCGGCTACACGCGCACGTTGACGAGCGGGATCGTGTCGGCGGTCCAGCGCCGCATCACCGCGCCAAATACGCTGCCGATCGACAACGCGATCCAGACCGACGCCTCGATCAACCACGGCAACTCCGGCGGGCCGCTCCTCGACGCTGCGGGTCGCGTGATCGGCGTCACAGCGCAGATCTACGCCGAGAACAGCCAGCAGGGAAATATCGGCATCGGCTTCGCGGTCCCGGTCAACACGGTGCGCAACATCGCAGCGCAGATCATCTCGACCGGCAAAGTGCTGCACGCGTTCCTTGGTGTCGAGACGGAGCCGATCACCGGGCAGCTCGCGCAGCTCTACCACCTCCCGTCCTCCGGTCTGATCAT
>JAYUEQ010000248.1:0-3940 GCA_043739205.1 Thermoleophilia bacterium | reverse complement strand
GTTGATCGGTGTCGGGCTGACCAAGTGCGCGACGACCGGCTGCCCGCAGGCAACCGTCTCCCACCCGTTGACGGCGGGGATCGGAGCAGTGACGACGTTCGTTGTGCTGCGTGCATTCGCCTCGGGCTCGACGGCTCTCACGGGCGTCGAGGCGATCGCCAACGGCGTCAACGCTTTCCGCAAACCGCATGGGAAGAACGCAGCCGCAACGCTCACGATTCTCGGCGCGATCGCGATCACGATGTTCGTCGGCGTCTCGTGGCTTGCCGTCCACATGCATGCGCGGCCGAGTGTCGGCGGCACACCGTCGGTCCTCTCCGAGATTGCGCGTGGAGTCTTTCCGGCGTCCTCGACGCTCGGGTTCATGTACTGGACCGTGCAGGTCTTGACGCTCGCCGTGCTCGTGCTGGCGGCGAACACGTCGTACCAGGGCTTCCCGCGCCTCGCCGCGCTTCTCGCGCGCGACAAGTTCTTCCCGCGCCAGTTCACGAATCTCGGCGACCGCCTTGTCTTCTCGAACGGCATCGTGGTCTTGACCGGAATCTCCTGCGCGTTGCTCTGGACGTACAACGCGAGCGTCGACTCGCTCATCCACCTCTACGTGATCGGAGTCTTCACGGCGTTCACGCTCTCGCAAGTCGGGATGGTGCGCTACTGGTTGCGGACGCGCGAGCCGGGTTGGTTTCGACGGATCGTCATCAATGCCGTCGGCGCCTCGACGACGGGACTTGTGACGATCATCGTCGTCTGGACGAAGTTCGCCGAGGGTGCGTGGCTCGTGACAGTTGCGATTCCGTTGATCGTGCTCGCATGCCTCGGCATCAACCGGCACTACCGTCGCTTCGGGCGGCGGCTCAAGGTGGGTATCGGCGCGGTGCAGGCGGCAGGGACACCCACCAACGAGGTGCTGCTCGCCGTGGAAGCGATCGACGTTGCGACCGAAGGCGCGCTCTGGTACTCGCGGCAGATTCTCGGCGGCTGCCGACGTCTGCGCGCGGTGCTCGTGCCGGGGCCGCACACCGATCCCGGTATCAGGCCGCGCTGGTGGGACTTCGCCCAGGAAGAGCCGCGCCTGGAGGTTCTGCCGGCCGAGGAGGGGCGGATGCACGCGATTCTCGAGGAAGTCTGGCGGTTGCCTCGCGGCGAATCGGACTTCGTGACCGTTGTCGTCCCGGAGCAGTTCAAGCGGCGTTCGCTGCTCTCGGCCGCCGGCCGCGCGTCGTTCCGGTTGAAGGTACGCCTCCTCTCCGAACCGGGCGTCGTCGTCACGGACGTCCCCGCGGTCACGCATCGTCGCGGGCCCGAAGGTCACGCGCCGAAGCATCTGGCCGTTCGCGTCTTGCTCGCGAACGTGCACGCAGGGTCGGTGCGCGCGCTCAATTACGCCGAGTCCCTCGGTGTCGAGGACACACGTGCGGTGTCGTTTGCGACCGACGAGGACGAGTCGGCCCACTTCCTCGAGCAGTACCGGCAGGCAGGACTGACAATGCCCGTCGACCTCAGCGCTGCCCCGTACCGCGACATCGGGACGCCGCTGCTCGCCTACATCCGCGAACTGACGGAGGACCCCGAGACGGTCGTCAACATCGTCATGCCCGAGATCGTCGTCCGCGGCTGGGCGCGCATCTTGCACAACCAGCGGGCGCTCTACATCAAGCGGCTGTTGCTGTTCGAGCCGCACGTGATCCTCTCGAGCGTGCCGTACCAGCTCTTCCGTTAGCGTCGCGATCCACTACGGTGCGCCGGTGGAGAACCGCGTGCTGATCTTCGCCGAGGCTCTCGACGTCGCGGCCGAAGGGGCCGTTTGGTACGGCCGCCGGATCGGCGGCGGCACATTCGCGGCGGTGCACGTGCCGAGCAAGACCACCGATACCGGCATCCATGCGCGCTGGTTCGACTTCACCGGTGGAGAGCCGCGGCTCGACGTGCACCCTCCCGGCGCCGACCCGACCCAGGTCGTGCTCGAGCAGATAGCCGCGCTCCGTGGCGAGGGCGAGGACGAGGACGTGGTCGTGACGGTCGTGCTGCCGGAGCAGTTCCGAAAGCGCTCGCTGCTCGCGGCGGCACAGCGGGCTCAGTTTCGGCTCAAGCTGCGCCTGCTCACGGAGCCCGGGGTCGTCGTTGCGGACGTCCCGGCGGTCACGTCGGAGCGGCGGCCCGAGGGGCACGTGCCGGATCGGTTGATCCTGCGGGTGCTCGCCGGCTCGCCGGATCCGAGGACGTACCGAGCGATCGCGTATGCCCAGGGCCTGCCGGGCGTCGACGAGCTCCGCGCGCTGCACTTCGGCCCCCGTGACTGGGACGATTCGGAGCTCGGGATCCCCGTCGACGATGCCCCGCTGACGGGCCGCCTCGGCGATTCGATCCTCACTGAGGTGCGCAAGCTCACTGCCGACCCTGCGACCGCGGTCAACATCGTCCTGCCCGAGCGGATCGACACCGGTCTACGCCGCCTGCGCGGCCCTCGTGCCGTTGCGATCAAGCGCTGTCTGCTCTTCGAACCGCACGTCATCCTGAGCAGCGTCCCGACTCGCGCATAGAGTCTGCCGGTGCCCCGGCGCCGCCGACAACGGCAAGGCCTCGAGCGCGTCCTTGGCGCGCCCGCCCTCTTTGCGACCGCCTACGGCAACGTCGGGTCGTCGATCTACTACGCCCTCGGCCTCACGGCGGGGATCGCGCTCGGGCTCACGCCGCTCGTTTTCATCATCAGCGGCTTGATTTTCGCGGCGACCGCGGCGACCTACGCGGAGGGGACCGTTCGCTATCCGGAGGCCGGGGGCTCGGCCAGCTTTGCGCGCCACGCCTTCAACGAGCTCGTGTCCTTCGGCGCGGCGTGGGCGCAGATGCTGAACTACGTGATCACCGTTGCGATCTCGGTGATCTTCGTTCCGCATTACCTCTCGATCTTCTGGGCGCCGCTGCGCACGAATCCGTGGGACATCGTGATCGGCATCGGTCTCACGTGGCTGCTCGTCGGGATCAACATCGTCGGTATCCAGGAAGCAGCGCGACTGAACATTGCGCTTGCGGTGATCGACTTCGCAACGCAGCTGCTGCTCGTCGCGCTCGGCTTCTTCCTGATCTTCCACCCGCACGTCTTGTGGAACAGCGTGCACTTTGGAGTGGCGCCGACCTGGAGTGCGTTCTTGCTGGCGATCCCGGTGGCGATGATCGCCTACACGGGGATCGAGACCGTGTCGAACCTTGCGGAGGAAGCGCGGGACCCTGTGCGTTCGATTCCGCGCGCGATCTCGTGGGTCGCGATCGCCGTCTTCGCGATCTACTTCACGTTGCCCTGGATCGCGCTCTCGGCGATGCCGGTCACGAAGGAGGGCGGGAAGTACGTCACGCAACTCGGGCAGCCGCCGCCCCATGGCTTCAAGAACGATCCTGTCCTCGGCCTCGTCGAGAACCTCGGCCTGCACGGCACCTGGCTTTCCATCTCGAAGGTCTACGTCGGCATCCTCGCCGCGACAATTCTCTTCATCGCGACGAACGCCGGCGTGATCGGCGCGTCGCGCATCACCTACGCGATGGCGAGCTACCGGCAGCTGCCGTCGGTCTTCCGCCGCCTGCACCCGAAGCTCAAAACCCCTTGGCTCTCGCTGGTCGTCTTCGCGGGCTTCGGCCCGACGATCTTCCTGCTCTCCGGCAAGGTCGACTTTCTCGGACGCATGTACGCGTTCGGCGCGATGCTGTCGTTCACGATCGCGCACCTGTCGGTGATCGCGCTGCGTGTTCGGCGACCGGATGATGAGCTCGAGTGGCGCGCTCGGCCGAACCTGACGTTCCGCGGGATCAGTTGGCCGCTGTTCGCGATCGTCGGCGCGTTCGGGACGGGGACTGCGTGGCTCGTCGTCGTCGTTCAGGATGCGCCCACGCGGTACGCAGGCACGGCGTGGCTCCTCGTTGGGCTTCTCTTCTACGTGCTCTATCGCCG
>JAYUEQ010000247.1:0-3649 GCA_043739205.1 Thermoleophilia bacterium | reverse complement strand
GACGCCCCGGCTGCGAAGTTCGACGAGACCGTCGAGGTGCATCTGAACCTCGGGCTGAACGTCCGCCACGCCGACGAGCAGCTGCGCGGCACGATGATGCTGCCGCACGGCACCGGCCGCGAGTCCCGCGTCGTCGTGTTCGCGGAAGGCGACAAGGCGCGCGAGGCCGAGGAGGCCGGAGCGGACGTCGTCGGCTCGGCAGATCTCGCGAAGCGGGTCGAAGAGGGCTTTACGGACTTCGACGTTGCGATCGCGACGCCCGACCAGATGGGCAACGTCGGCCGGCTCGGCCGTGTGCTCGGCCCGCGTGGGCTAATGCCGAACCCGAAGACCGGGACCGTCACGTTCGATGTGGCGAAGGCGGTCAAGGACGCGAAGGCCGGCAAGCTCGAGTACCGCACCGACCGCGGCGCGAACGTGCACATCCCGATCGGCAAGAAGTCCTTCGACGAGCGCGCGCTCGTGGAGAACTACGCCGCCCTGATCGAGGAGATCGTGCGCGCGAAGCCGCAGGCGTCCAAGGGGCGGTACATCAAGAAGATCACGCTCACGTCCACGATGGGCCCGGGAATCCACGTCGATCCGACGCGGACGAGGGGCATCACGGACGATCTCGAGGGTGGTACGCAGCAGGAGGCCGTGGAAGCTACGGCCTAGGAACAAGCCCGTCGCCACAGACAGTTGGCAGCTGCCGCACCGGCAGCAGAAGTCCAGCCGAGGCGGCCTCCTGGGAACGGAAAGCACCGCTTTCTCTTTTTCACGAGCCCGCCTGTCTTTCGACAAGACACATGGCGGGCTCGACTGATGAAAGAGGAGGTGAAATGCAGAAAGAGGACAAGGAACGTGTCGTCGCCGAGTTGACGGAGAAGCTCCGCGCCGCGGAGACGCTCTTCGTCGCGGACTATCGCGGCCTGACCATGCCCCAGATCGATTCCCTCCGCGGGAAGCTGATCGAGAACGGGGCGCGGCTGTCGGTCGTGAAGAACACCCTCACCCGCCGCGCGGCCGAGGCCGCCGGGGCGGATGCGCTGCTCGCGCTGCTCGAGGGCCCGTCGGCGATCGCGTTCATCGAGGCAGACGGCGACATGGTCGCCGTCGCCAAGGCACTCGCAGATTCAGCACGCGAGACGAAGGTCCTCGAGATCCGTGGCGGTGTCATGCAGGGCCGCGAGATCTCTGCATCGGACGTCGAGGAGCTCGCAAAGCTTCCGCCGCTCGATGTGCTGCGTGGCCAGGTACTCGGCGCGATCATTGCGCCGCTTTCCGCCATCGCCGCGCTCGTGAATGCGCCGCTGCAAAACCTCTACGGGCTGATCGACGCCCGGATCGAGCAACTGCAGGGGCAGGGCGACACCACTGCCACCACCGCCACCGAGGCACCGGCTGCTGCGGCAGAGCCGGCCCCCGAGGAGGCTGCACCCGAGGAGGCATCGGCAGAAGAAGCGCCGGCCGCCGAGGCGGAAGCAGAGCCCGCAACGGAATCCGAACCCACTGAAGACCAGGAGGCATAATTATGGCGGCTGTTGACACCGTCTTCGAGCAGCTCGGGAGCATGACCGTCCTCGAGCTGGTCGAATTGAAGAACAAGATCGAAGAGGAGTGGGGCATCACCGCCGCCGCTCCGGTTGCAGTCGCGGCCGCCGGTGGCGGCGGTGGCGGCGAGGCCGCTGCAGAGGAGAAGACGGCGTTCGACGTCGTCCTCACCGGTGCGGGCCAGCAGAAGATCCAGGTGATCAAGGTCGTTCGTGCCGTCACCGGCCTCGGCCTGAAGGAAGCCAAGGATCTCGTCGACTCGGCCCCGCAAAACGTCAAGGAAGGCGTGGCGCAGGACGAGGCCGACACGATCAAGGGCCAGCTGGAAGAAGCCGGCGCCTCGGTCGAGATCAAGTAGCACCGCGCTCAGCACGTTCGCCGGAGGCCCGCACATGCGGGCCTCCGGCGTTTTCGGGGTCACTCGATTTGGGGATCCGCGGTGCGAAAGCGGTAGTCGGTGCCGACTGAGAGAGCGAAACTGCGAAAGGACATCACTGTGAAGCTCAAGGCACTCGCGCTGGCGCTCTTCGTCGCCGGCGCTTGCACGTCGTTCGCCGTCGCGGACAACGGGCAAGGCAAGGGAAAGAAGCCCCCCTCGGCTGCGACTACAACAGGCTCGACGACGACGGCGGGCTCGACCACCACGACCTCCGAGACCGGCGACCAGGACAAGGGCAAGGCAAAGCAGGCCGACAAGAAGGTCACGTTCTGCCATCAGGCGGGCGAGTCAGGCCGCTGGGTGAAGATCACCGTCGGCAAGAACGCCGCCAAGGCTCACCTCAAGCACGGCGACGTGGCTCCGGACGCCTCGGGCAAATGCCCGGCGTCGACGCAGACCACGTCGACCGTCGGCACCACCACGACGACGCCGTAGCGGTCACCCGGAAGGGTGATTTCCGGGGGCGCGGCGACGGTTTGCCGCGCTCCCGGCGTCTTTCTTGCTGACAAACGACTTCGCACCCAAACCCGCCGGAGGCATTACCGATGAAGCTCAAGGCACTTTTGCTCGCGTTCGCCGTCGCCGGTGTCGGCGCCTCGTTCGGCCTGACCGATACGGGCCGCAGCGACACCGGCACCACTACCGCGACGACGACAGGCACGACGACCACGTCTCAGACCACCACGACGTCGCAGACGACGACCACGACGACGACCACGAGCGACGGCTGCCGCAGGTTCGAGCTGAAGGGGACGCTCGCGTCCGTCGCAGCTTCGTCCTTTACGGTTACCGTGACCAAAGGGAACCACGAGGCGAACGGCCTGACGGGCACGACCGCGTCCGTCGCCGTGACCGCCGACACCCGGGTTTCCTGGAGCGGCCGCGGCACCCTGACCGGCCCGAACCAGGGCGACAGCGTCTCGGTCAACGGCAAGCAGTGCGGCACGACCCTGACGGCCTCCAAGGTCGAGGCGCGCGGGCCCAAGCAGGCCGATTCGTCCAAGGATTCGAGCTCGAACTCGGGCTCCCAAGGGAACGACGGCGAGCACGGCAAGAAGAAGTAAGGCGCGAACCCAACCGCGCCCACCCGCGCGGTGCCTGGCGCTCTCCGGGCGGTTTTGGCCTAGCCAAGCCGTTCTGACGGTGCCAGGCACCGCGTTTTCTGCCTCCCTAGGGCGTTTTGCTACCTTCCTCTAGTTGGCCCAACGGGTCCCTCGCCGCATGTTTTGCGGCTGGAGGGACGCCTCCGCTACAGTGGAGGGTTGCGCCGACGTCCGCACACGCCCTAATTCGCACGCTTTTCTGCACCTCTTTTCTATCTCTGCTTCGCCCCTCACCTCATACCCTTAGTAAGGGAGGCTGTTCTACTTGGCCAAGACGGTCACAGCGCCTCGCGCGCGTCACTCCTTTTCCCGCCTCAAGCACGTCCTCGACCTTCCGAACCTGATCGACATCCAGCGGGAGTCGTTCGACTGGTTCCTCAATGAAGGTCTCCGGGAGACCATCGACGATATTTCCCCGATCCAGGACTACACCGGAACGCTCGCCGTCGAGTTCGGCGAGTACCGCTTCGGTGAGCCGCAGTTCTCCATCCAGGAGTGCCGCGAGAAGGATCTCACCTACCAGGCGCCGCTCTCGATGACGGTCCGCTTCGTGAACACGGAGACGGGCGAGATC
>JAYUEQ010000246.1:0-3877 GCA_043739205.1 Thermoleophilia bacterium | reverse complement strand
CGCTGCACGCTCTGGCGGATCCACCAGGTCGCGTACGTGGAGAACTTGTACCCGCGGCGCCAGTCGAACTTCTCGACCGCGCGGTTCAGACCGAGCGTTCCCTCCTGGATCAGATCCAGGAACGGCACGCCGAGCCCGCGGTAGCCCTTCGCGATCGACACGACGAGGCGCAGGTTCGATTCGATCATGCGGCGCTTCGCGCGACCGTCGCCCCGCTCGATCGCCTTGGCCAGCACGACCTCTTCATGGGCGGTGAGCAGCTTGTGCTTGCCGACGTCGGCGAGGAAGAGCTGCAGGCTGTCGCCCGCGCCCGACGGTGCGTCGGCTTCGTACACGACCGGCTCGGGCTGCGCCTTCTTCTTGCGCTCCTCGAGGACCGGTTCGCGAACCTCGAGGCCGATGCGCTCGAGCTCCTTCACGACGTCCACCTGCCCTGCGTCGTCCAGATCGTTCTCTATCGCGAACGCCTCGAGCTCGGCCGGTTCGATCCAGCCGCGCTCCTCACCCGCCTCGATCAGCGAGCGGGCGCTTTCGGTCTCAAGAAGTTCGGTCAGCTGGCTCTGAGTCAAGTCGGAATCGATGTCCTTTCGTTCTTCACAGCACTATCCAAACCTGCCCTTGAACACCCGGGGGCGCCAGGGTACCCACCTGCCCATCCAAACGCGCGCGGAGACGTCCCCATTCCTTCGGGACTGTCTGATTATGGACGACTCGGCGCCGGAAATGTTGAAGTGTCTGTTACGCCTTCTTCTTCGTCGTGCGCTTCTTCACAGGCTTCTTTTTGACCGGCCCTGCCTCCCGGCGAGCCTGGATCAGCTCGGCGGCGCGATCGGGCGTAATCGACTCGATCGAGTCCCCGGCGCGCAGGCTGGCATTCGTCTCCCCATCGGTCACGTAGGGGCCGAAGCGGCCTTCCTTGAGGACGATCGGCTTGCCGCTGACCGGGTCGTCGCCGAGCTCCTTGAGCGGCGGAGCAGCCTGGCGGCCCCGGGCGCGCGGCTCGGCGAGCTTCGCCAGGGCCTCCTCCAGCGTGATCGTGAAGAGCTGCTCCTCGGTCTCCAGCGAGCGCGACTCCTTGCCGCGCTTGACGTACGGGCCGTAGCGGCCGTTCGCGGCGAGCACCTCCTCGCCATCTATCTCGGCGACGACTCTCGGCAGGGTCAGCAGCCGCAGGGCGTCCTCGAGCGTCACCGTCTCGGGCGTCATCGACTTGAAAAGCGATGCGGTGCGAGGCTTCTCGTCGCCCTCGACCACCTCGGTCACGTACGGGCCATAGCGGCCGGAGCGAAGCGCCACGGTGCGGCCGCTCTCCGGGTCGACACCGAGCTCGTGCTCCTGGCTCCCGAGCGCCAGGATCTCTTCGGCGCGGGCCGGGGTCAGCTCGTCGGGAGCGATGTCGGGCGGGAGCGTTTGGCGCTCCTCGCCGCGCTCGAGGTACGGGCCGTACTTGCCGACGCGCACGACGATGTCGCTGCCCGGCAGCTCGATCGTGTTGATTTCGCGTGCGTCGATCTCGGCGAGCCTGCCTTCGACCTGCTGCTTCAGACCGGCGCTGCCGTTCTCGCCGAAGTAGAAGCGCTGCAGCCAGGCGGTCCGCGCTTCGTCGCCGGAGGCGATCTCGTCGAGGTCGTCCTCCATCCGCGCGGTGAACTCGTAGTCGACGAGCTGCGAGAAGTGACGCTCGAGCAAGCCGACGACGGCGAACGCGAGAAACTCCGGCACGAGCGCTTGCCCCTGCTTGCGCACGTAACCGCGGTCGAGGATCGTGCCCATGATCGCCGCGTACGTCGACGGGCGGCCGATGCCGCGCTCCTCGAGCGCCTTCACGAGGCTCGCCTCGGTGAAGCGCGCCGGCGGGGAAGTCGAGTGCCCCTCCGGCTCGAGCGCGGTCGCGTTCAGCGCGTCGCCCTCGTGCAACTCGGGCAGCACCTTCTCCTCCGCGTCGTCGGACACGTCGTCGCGGCCTTCCTCGTAGGCGAGCAGGAAGCCCCGGAACGTGATCACCGTGCCGGCGGTCGCGAACTCGGTACGGCGTCCGTCGGAGGCGTCGGCCTCGATGCGGACGGACACTGTCTGCCCGCGGACGTCTGCCATTTGCGAGGCGACGGTGCGCTTCCAGATCAGGTCGTAGAGGTTGAACTCCTCGCCGCTCAGTTCTTTCTTCACCTCGTCGGGCGTGCGGAACCGATCGCCGGCCGGACGGATCGCTTCGTGCGCCTCTTGCGCGTTCTTCACCTTGCGCGTGTACTGGCGCGGCTCGGCCGGCACGAACTCCGCGCCGTAGAGCTCGCGGGCCTGGTCGCGCGCAGCGGTGAGCGCCGACTCCGACAGGGTCGTCGAGTCGGTGCGCATGTAGGTGATGTAGCCGTTCTCGTAGAGCCGCTGGGCGGTGCGCATCGTCTGCTGCGAAGAGAGGCGCAGCTTGCGACTCGCCTCCTGCTGCAGCGTCGAGGTCATGAACGGCGCGGCGGGGCGGCGGGTGTACGGCTTCTCCTCGACAGAGGAGACGCGGAACGCTGCGCCCTCGAGCGCTTCGGCGAGCCTCCGCGCATCAGCCTCGTCGACCTGCACCGCGTCGGCAGTCTTCAGCGTGCCGTCGCGTTCGAAGTCGCGCCCCTGCGCCACGCGCTTCCCGTCGACAGACGAGAGGCGCGCCGTGAAGTCTCCCGGCGAATAGGTCGCCACAATGTCCCAGTAGTCGGCGGCGACGAACTTCATCCGCTCGCGCTCGCGCTCGACGACGAGCCGCGTCGCGACGGACTGCACCCTGCCGGCGGACAGCCCCTGCATGATCTTGCGCCAGAGCACCGGCGAGACCTCGTAGCCGTAGAGGCGGTCGAGGATCCGGCGGGTCTCCTGCGCGTCGACGAGCCGGTCGTCGATCTCGCGCGTCTCGCCGAGCGCCTTCTCGATCGCGCCCTTGGTGATCTCGTGGAAGACCATGCGCCGGACCGGCACCTTGGGGTCGAGCACCTCGCGGAGATGCCACGCGATCGCCTCTCCTTCGCGGTCTTCGTCTGTCGCGAGCAGGAGCTCGTCGGCGTTCTTGAGCTTCGCCTTCAGGTCGGCGACGACCTTCTTCTTGCGGGCGTCGACGACGTAGAGCGGCGCGAAGTCGTGATCGACGTCCACGCCGAGGCGGGCCCAGGCCTCGCCCTTGTACTTGGCGGGGATCTCACCTGCGTTGTTCGGCAGGTCCCGGATGTGGCCGATCGAGGACTCGACGATGTAGTCCTTACCGAGGTACCCGGCGATCGTCTTCGCCTTTGCAGGAGACTCGACGATCACCAGCTTCTTGCCCGTGGGTACAGCCATTTAGCGCGCCACCATAGCGCCGGAGGCCAGATCGGCGATACTCGCCGGCGGTGCCACGTCCGCCAAGGCCTACTCCGCTGTACTCCTCGATCGCCGCCGTTTCCTGGCCGATCCTGCGGTTGGCCTTCCGTTATCGGGCCAGAGGGATGGAGAACCTGCCCCGGGACGGTGGCTACGTCCTGGCCGCCGGGCACGTGTCCAACCTCGACCCGTGGGCGCTCGGCCTCGCGATCTGGCCCAGGCGCTTCCTGCGCTTCATGGGGAAGTCGGAGCTGTTCTGGTTCCCGCTGTCGCTCGTGATCGCGGGCGCCGGCGCGTTCAAGGTGAACCGAGGGCGGGCCGACCGCGAGGCGATCGAGACCGCCGTCCAACTGGCGCGGGAAGGAAACGTGATCGCGATGTTCCCCGAGGGCACGCGGCGCAAGAAAGGCATCCGGAAGAAGTACGAGGCGGGCGCGCACACCGGCGCGGCGCGGATCGCGCTCGAGGCAGGGGTTCCCCTCGTTCCTGCGGGGATCAAGGGCACCGACGGCCTGCGCCACCTCGCGGCCTGGCGCGTGCA
>JAYUEQ010000245.1:0-17434 GCA_043739205.1 Thermoleophilia bacterium | reverse complement strand
GGCGACTACCGCTCGTGGGTCGGCAGTTGGGCACCGAGCGAGCTCACGCCGGGTCAGGTGCTGCAGGAGCCGCGGCCGCTCTTCAAGAAGCTCGATGACTCCGTCGTCGAGGAAGAGCTCGCGCGGATGCGCGAAGCGGCCGACGCCGCTTGAGCGGTCGCACGTGATCGACACACACGCTCATCTGAGTAACGACGACGCTTCCGAAGTGCTCGCGCGTGCGCGCGCGGTCGGGGTGACGCAGGTGATCGACGTGGCGACGACGATCGCGAGCGCACGAGAAGTCGTCGCGAGGGCCGAGCGCGAGGACGGCGTCTACGCGTGCCTTGGGGTTCACCCACACGAGGCCGACGACCCCGGTGACCTCGATGAGCTGCGCGAGCTGCTCGCACATCCCAGCGTCGTCGCGGTGGGGGAGACAGGGCTCGACTACCATCGCGACTACGCGTCGCACGCAGCACAGCAGGAATTGTTCGCGGCGCAGCTCGCGATTGCGCGCGACCTTGGCAAGCCGGTGGTGATCCATACCCGTGACGCCGACGAGGACACGTGGGAGCGGCTGGTCGAGCACGAGGGCCCTGTGATCCTCCATTGCTTTTCATCACCTGACCTCCTGGGCTCGGCGATCGAGAATGGGTGGTACGTCTCGTTCGCCGGCAACGTCACCTACAAGAACGCCTACGCCCTGCGCGACGCGGCGCGACAAGTCCCGCACGATTCGCTCCTCGCCGAGACCGACAGCCCGTATCTCGCGCCGCAGCCCGTGCGCGGCAAGCGCAACGAGCCGGCCTACGTCACGCACGTCTATGCGGAGCTCGCGCGCGTGCTTGAGGTGGACGTCGAAGACCTCGCGCGCCAGATCGTCGCGAATGCCGAGGCGGTGTTCGACCTCTGAGCCTTCGCCCGAAGAAGAGCCTCGGTCAACACTTCCTCGTCGACGACAACATCCTCGAGGTGATCGGTCGCCTGGCCGAGCTCGAGCCGACGGACGTCGTGTTCGAGGTCGGTCCCGGGCTCGGCGTGCTCACCCGGTACCTCTCCGAGCGCGTCGCGTTCATCCATGCCGCCGAGGTCGACCGGCGGCTCTGGGCGCACCTGGACGGCATCGCCAATACCGAGGTGCACTGGGGTGACGCGCTCCGGCTCGAGATCGCCGCACTCGATCCGCCGCCGACGAAGCTCGTTGCGAACTTGCCGTACAACATCGCAACACCGGTCGTCGCCGAGAGCCTCACTGTCCAGCAGCTCGATTACTGGTGCGTGATGGTTCAGCGCGAGGTCGCCGACCGTTTCTTCGCGGTGCCGTCGACGAAGGCATACGGATCGGTCTCGGTGCTCGTCCAGCTAGCGACCGAGCGCACTGGGTTGCACCCCGTGTCACGCGAGGTCTTCCGCCCAAGACCGAACGTCGACTCGGCGCTCGTTGCGTTTCGACGCATCGCGCCTGGCGCGCCGCCGCGCGTGAAGAAGATCGTCGAGGCCGGATTCGGCCATCGGCGCAAGACGCTCGCGAATTCGCTCGCGCTCTCGGGGCTTGTATCGCGCGACCAAGCCGTCCAGGCGCTCGGAGCGATCGGCCGGCTGCCGAACTCCCGCGCCGAGGAGCTCGAGCCGCTCGAGTTCATCGCACTGACCGAGGCGCTCCCGTGATGGGCCCGGCGCCGGCCAAGCTGAACCTGGCGCTCGTCGTCGGCCCGCTCCGCGCCGACGGTAAGCACGAGCTCGTGACGGTCTTCCAGCGAGTCGACCTTTGCGACCGGATCACGGTCGAGCCGGCGCCTGAGACGACGATCGGTGGCTACGCCGAGGACACGATCGTGCGCGCCGCGCTCCGCATGCTCGACGCGCCGCACGGCTGGCGCGTGACGATCGAGAAGCACATCCCCGTCGCCGCCGGCCTCGGCGGCGGCAGTTCCGATGCCGCAACCACGCTGCGGCTCGCGAACGAGCAGCTCGCGCAGCCCGTGTCGTCTCAGCGATTGCAGGAGCTTGCCTCGCTGGTCGGCGCCGACGTGCCGTTCTTTCTCAACGACGGCCCGCAGCTCGGGACGGGCGACGGCACGATCCTCGAGCCGCTCGACCTGCCGCAAGACTTTGCAGTGCTGCTGCTCGTCCCGAGGGACGCGCACAAAGCCTCGACCGGCGAGATCTACGCCGCCTTCGACGAGCGCGACGGCGCGGCGGGTTTCGATGAGCGTGTCGCCGCGCTTCACGCCGTGCTCGCGAGTGTCCGCCGTCCCAGGGATCTCGCTGCGCTGCCGCCGAACGACCTTGCGAGCTCGCCGCTGACGGCCGAGTTGCGGGCGCACGGTGCCTTCCGCGCTGATGTCAGCGGCGCCGGTCCAACGCTCTACGGCCTCTTCAATCGAACTGCCGATGCAAAGCGCGCAGCGCGCGCGCTCGGGCACCTCGGGCGGCTCTGGATCACGGTTCCAGCGTGGTACGGTTGAACGGTATGTACGGTGCGCACGCGATCGAACATGGCACCACGCGCGGCGGTCGTTGGCTGCGCGAGCGCCGTCTGCGCTTTACGCTCTGGATCGCCGCGTTCGAGGGCCTGCTCTACCTCTTCCACGTACTGAACTGGTGGGCCGCCGTCGCGCTCGCGATCGTCGCCGTGGGCTTCTGGTGGTACGTCGGCCGATCGCATCGCTCGGACACGCTCCGGCAGATCAGTTGGATCTTCGCCGCCTCCCAGTTGCTCGTCCTCTGCGTTCCGCTCGCTCTCGGGCTCGTCAAGGCCGTGGCGATTGCGGTGATCGCAGTCCTCGCGATCGTCGCGCTGTTCTTCCTCTTCAAAGAACGCGCGTAGCACCGCGAGCCACATCCTCGTGGCGCGATTCCTGTGGACGAAATGTTGCAGGTGGTTCACTCTTGGTCTGACCATGAGACGTGGCTGGAAACGGCGGCTGGGGAACGTTCGTGACGCTTTCGTTACGTCGTTTGCCGTCGGGACACGGCTGACGGAGACCTGTCCCGGATGAAGGGGGGAGGGCGGATCGTTGCCGTCCCTAGAATCACCGGCAGTGGGGCGTAGCCAAGCGGTAAGGCAGCGGGTTTTGGTCCCGCGATCCCAGGTTCGAATCCTGGCGCCCCAGCTCTCCTGACGCCCAGTTCTCCCGGCGTTCTCTCTAGTCTCTGTGCCCGTGGCCGATACCCCTCTTGCAGCCGTCGTCATGGCCGGCGGCCTTGGCACGCGAATGCGCTCAGCGGTGCCGAAGCACTTCCACGAGATCCTCGGCCGGCGGATGGTCGACTGGATCATCGAGACCGGCCGCGACGCCGGCGCGAGCCCGCTCGTGGTGATCGCCTCGCCGGCCGCACGCGACGAGTACGCCTCGAGCGGCGTCGAGGTCGCGATTCAGGAGAAGCCGCTCGGCACCGGTGACGCGGTGCGCTCCGCGCAAAGCTCACTGGTGGGATTCGAGGGGGACGTGCTCGTGCTCTCGGGCGACACGCCGCTGCTCACGGCCGGGTTGCTGCGCGAGCTCGTCCAGGCGCACCACCGCGAAGGGGCCGACGCGACGATCCTCAGCGCGGAGCCGCCGGATCCGCGCCTCTATGGCCGGGTCGTGCGCGACCGAAACGGCACCGTGCACAAGGTCGTCGAGGGAACCGACGCGAGCGACGAGGAGCAAAAGATTCGCGAGATCAACTCGTCGATTTACGTCTTCCGCTCGAGCGCCCTCTGGCCTGCGCTCGAGCAGCTGCAGCCGAAGAACGTGCAAGGCGAGCTGTACCTGACCGACGCGATCGAGATCATCGCAAGCGGCGGCGGCACGGTTGCCGCACACATCGCCGCCGACTCGCGGGAAACCGACGGCGTGAACACGCGCGTCGAGCTCGCGCACGCCGGCGCCGTCCTTCGCGATCGCATCAACGAGGCCCACATGCTGGCCGGCGTCACGATCGTCGACCCGAAGACAACGTGGATCGAGCCGACCGTCGAGATCGAAGCCGATGTCACGATCCAGCCCTTCAGCATCCTGCGCGGGATGACCAAGATCGCGACCGGCGCGGAGATCGGCGCCAACACCGTCGCGATCGACGCGCACATTGGAAAAAGCGCGACGATCGGCCCCTTCTGTTACCTTCGCCCCGGAACGGTCCTCGGCGAGTCTTCCAAGGCGGGATCCTTCGTGGAGATCAAGAACTCACGCATCGGCGACCGCACCAAGGTGCCCCACCTGTCGTACATCGGTGACGCCGAGATCGGCGACGACACGAACGTCGGCGCCGGTGCGATCACGGCCAACTTCCCGCACAAGCGGGGTCAGCCGAAAGGCCGCACGACGATCGGCAGCAACGTCAGGACCGGTATCCACAATGGCTTCGTGGCGCCGGTAGAGATCGGAGACGGAGCTTGGATTGCAGCCGGATCGGTGATAACCAAAGATGTCCCGGCGGACGCGCTCGGGATTTCCCGTTCGCGCCAGGAGAACAAGGAGGGCTATGCAGCCCGTCAGCGCGACGTCTGAGCTCACTCTGCCCGGACTCGATTCGCCCGAGATCATGACCGAGCCCAAGCCTGGTCACTGGATCGAGCGCGGCCCGCAGAAGCGGCTCATGGTCTTCTCCGGCCGCTCGCACACCGACCTCGCGCAGCAGATCGCTGAACAGCTCGGCGTCGAGCTCGGTGAGGTCGAGCGCAGCACGTTCGCGAACGGCGAGACCTACGTGCGCTACGCCGAGTCGATTCGCGGCGCGGACGTCTTCATCGTGCAGACCGGCTGCGAGCCGATCGACCGCAACCTCATGGAGCTGCTCTTCATGATCCAGGCGGCAAAGCTCGCCTCGGCGAAGCGCATCACCGCGGTCATCCCGCTGTATCCCTACGCGCGCCAGGACCGGAAGGCGAAACCGCGCGAGCCGATCTCCGCGCGTCTCGTCGCCGACATGCTGCAGCTCGCCGGCGCCGACCGCGTGCTGACGATGGACCTGCACGCGGGCCAGATCCAGGGCTTCTTCACGATCCCCGTCGACCACATGACCGCGGTGCCGCTCTTTGCCCGACATTTCCGGGATCTCGGACTGACCGGCGCGAATGTCGTCTCGGTCTCGCCTGATGCGGGCCGTGCGAAGCAGGCCGTCCGTTTCGCCGAGATGCTCGACGCCGAGTTCGCGCTGATGCACAAGTCTCGACCGGCGCACGATGTCGCCGAGGTGACGGAGGTGACCGGCCGGGTCCGCGGGAAGACGGCGATCCTCGGCGACGACGTGATCATGACCGGCGGGACGATCCTCGCGAACGTCAAGGCGTTGAAGGAGCACGGAGTGGAGGACGTCTGGGTCTTCGCGACCCATGGCCTCTTCTGCGACGGCGCGCTGCAGAAGTTCGACGATTCGGACATCAAGGGCATCGTCGTCACCGACACGGTGCCGATCGACCCGCTCCAGAAGCCGGACAAGATGACGGTGCTCCCGGTCGCGCCGCTGCTCGCCGAGACGATCATGAACGTGTTCGCCGACGACTCGGTCTCGGCGATCTTCGGCGGCGAGAACCAACTCTTCTAGGCATCTGGCCGGCCGCGCGTTCTTCTGGCCGGGTGGAGACGTCACCCGAGTCGGAAGGAGAATGCGATGGCGGATCCAGGAGAGGCGTATGTGCTCGGGCCCGGGGAGGGGAGGTCGATCGACCTCGGTCTCTTTGCGATGACGGTCAAGGCGGGTCGTGACGAGACAAACGGTGTGTTCTCGCTCCTCGAGGCGGAGGAGCCACCGGGCTTCGGGCCACCGCTCCACATCCACCACGACGCGGACGAAGCGTTCTACGTGCTCGAAGGCGAGTACGTCATGTTCCTGGGCGACCGCGAGGTGACGTGCCCTGCCGGCTCCTTCGTGTTCATCCCATTGGGGATGCGTCACGGCTTCAGGGTCGGGCCCGTGCTGAGCCGGAAGCTCAACTTCTACTTCCCCGCCGGCATGATCGGCTACTTCGACGATCTCAGCGACGCCATCCGCCGCGATGAAGCCGACGAACGCACGCTCTCGGAGATCGCGACCCGCCACGCAATGGAAATCGTCGGGCCGGTGCCGGAGGCGTACGTGTAAGGCGTCTGACGCGCCTTGCACCTCGCCCGCTGATTCAAGCCCGCGGCGGTTCTGGCTACACTCCTGCGTCGTGGCTGGAGAGCGCGTCAAATTGATGGTCCAGAACCGTGCCGTCCTCGGCTCGGCGGAGTCTCGGCGCCTTCGGCGCCAGGGCATGATCCCGGGCGTTCTCTACGGCCGCGAGCAGCAGCCGGTCCCGATTTCGATCCCCGAACGCTCGCTGCGCTCCGCGCTCACGACGAGCGGCGGGCTGAATGCGGTGCTCGACGTCGTCGTCGACGACGGCAAGATCCACTCGTCGGTGCTCAAGGAGTACCAGCAGCACCCGGTGAAGGGCCTGATCATGCACGTCGATCTGCAGGAAGTCCGCCTCGACCAGCCGATTCACGCGACGGTGCCGCTGCACCTCCACGGCGAGCCCGCCGGAGTCAAGGAAGGCGGCGTCCTGGCACAGGTCACGAACGAGGTCAACGTGGAGGCCCTCCCGATGGAGGTCCCCGAGCACCTCGAGGCCGACGTTTCCGAGATGAACATCGGTGACACGCTCCGCCTCTCCGCCCTGACGCCGCCCGCCGGTGTCACGCTCCTGGACGACCTCGAGGAGACCGTCATCGCCACCGTCACGCAGCCGATGCGTGAGGAGGAGATCGCACCCGCCGAGGGTGAAGAGGGCGCCGAGGGCGAAGCGGCTGCCGAGGGCGAGGAGGCAGCCGAGGGCGAGACCGCTGCCGAAGGCGACGCCGCCACCGGTGGCGACGGCGAGTCCGGCACCACCGAAGGGTAAGACTCCGGCGCATGCGGCTCTGGCCGCGTAGACACGGAACCTCCCTCGACCTCCTTGTCGCAGGCCTCGGTAATCCGGGCCGCGAGTACGCGCGCAACCGCCACAACGTCGGTTGGCTCGTCGTCGAGGAGCTCGCCCGCCGGCACGGCGGCTCCTGGCGTGCGAAGTTCAACGGCCAGCTCGCCGAGATCAGGATCGACGGCCATAAGGTTGCTCTGCTGAAGCCTGAGACCTTCATGAACGACTCTGGCCGCGCGGTGCAGGCGGCAGTGACGTTCTTCAAGCTCGATCCCGACGCGGTGCTCGTCGTACACGACGAAGGCGATCTCGAGCTCGGCCGGCTGCAGGCGCGGCTCGGCGGAGGGGCCGCGGGCCACAACGGGTTGCGTTCGATCCAACAACATCTGGGGACGCCGGACTTCATGCGCCTGCGCGTCGGCGTGGGTCGGCCCGGGCGCGGCGACCAGCGCAAGCTGGCCGACTTCGTGCTCTCCGATTTCCGCCCCGAGGACGACCCGGAGAGCCTCGTCCGGGCAGCTGCCGACGCCGTCGAGACGCTCGATGCCGAGGGTCTCGAGGCCGCACAGCGCGCGATCAACGCCAAACGCTCGTAACAGCGCGCACCCACTTTCAAAAGTGCCCCGGTGCAGCGGAAACGCGCACCGGCCGGTGCTTCGGCCCGCCTGGCCCCCGGTAGGCGACCCCCTTCGGCCTACCCCTTTCGAGGGATGGGAGACCCCCGGAAAGGGGGGTGGCTGGGGCCTGCGAGCGTTGCTGACATGGGCTCAGCCAACGTGCGTCGCGGCGCCCACCCTCGGTGCGCCGCCGCTGCCGAAGGGAGCCCTTCCTGTGACCGATCGCATTCGCCTTGCGCTGCTCATTTTCGTCGTGATGACGTGCGTCACCGCGCGCGTCGGCGGCGCACTGGGCGCGACGAAGAGGGCCGACAAGCGCGCCAGCCATGCCACCGTGGTCGCCCGCGAGCGGGCGAAGGTAGTCCGGTTTGCGCGCCAGCTCCTCGGCATCCCGTACTCCTACGGGGGCACTTCGCCTCGGAGCGGCTTTGATTGCTCCGGCTTCACTCGTTTCGTCTACGCCCACTTCGGGATCACGCTGCCGCACTACTCGGGCGCGCAGTTCGATCGCGGCCGCCGCGTCTCCCGCGCCGGCCTCAGGCCCGGCGATCTGCTCTTCTTCGACGGTCTCGGCCATGTCGGCATGTACGTCGGTGCCGGCCGCTTCATCCACGCACCCCACAGCGGCACGCGCGTCTCGATCGACCCGCTGAGCGGCTGGTACGCCGGCCGCTACGACGGCGCCCGCCGCCTCCTGCGCTAAGCGCACATCGGCGCGTACCATGACCACCCGGCCGAACGCGTTGTTCGGCCCAGTGCCATGGACCGTCCCGTTCTCCACAGCCTCGTCGAACGCCTCCGCGCAGAGGGCTCGCTCACCGAGTTCGCCGCTGCGTTGCCAACGCGCGCCCGCGTGTCGGAGCCGGTGCTCCCGCTCGTGCTCGCTGCGCTGCATGAAGAGGTCGGCCGCGGGCTGATCGTCATCCTCCCCGAGGACGCCGACGCCCGCGACGCAGCCGAAGCAGCCTCGTGGTTCATCGGCGACGAACAGGTTGGGCTGTTCCCGTCGCGGGGCGTGCACTGGGGC
Organism: Thermoleophilia bacterium; assembly: GCA_043739205.1. GTDB lineage: Bacteria > Actinomycetota > Thermoleophilia > Gaiellales > Gaiellaceae > PALSA-600. Next base: position 8,937 of record JAYUEQ010000245.1, on the reverse strand, counting down.
TCCGGGCTCGAGCCCCCGCCGCACCTCGTCGGCGAGCGTGCTCGCGCGCTCGCGGTGCTCGAGCGGGGAGGGCTCGTCTGCGCGTCTGCGACCGCCGTCGCCGAGGGCCTACCGCCGCTCGCCGAGCGGGCGCAGGCTCTTCGGGTCGCCCGCGGCGACGAGCCGGGTATCGACACGCTGGCCGAGCAGCTCGCGTCCGCCGGGTACGAGCGGGTCGAGCGTGTCGAGGAGCGCGGGCAGTTCGCCGTTCGCGGTGGGCTCGTCGACGTCTTCCCGACGACGGGACGCGAGCCGCTGCGCATCGAGCTGTTCGGCGACGAGATCGAACAGATCCGTGCGTTCTCACCGTTCACACAACGCGCGCTGCGCCAGGTCGAGGAAGCGACCGTCTATCCGGCCGGCGAGCGGCGCCGCGAGCTGATCGAGATCGACCTCGGCATGGAGGAGGGCGAGGAGGCGTTCGCGGACGTGCCCGCAGACCTCGTCCCGCCGTTCGACCGCACACCGGATCTCGTGTGGTCGCCCGACGAGGTGAAAGCCGTCTGGGCGGAAGACAAGCTCCGCGCGCTGCCGCTCGATTCGGTCACGGAACTGTCCCCGCTTCCGCAGGGCCAGCCGCACTCCTTCGACGCTCAGCGCCCGGCGATCGCGGCGCGCGGGCTTTCGGAGGCGGAGAACGAGCTCGGAGGGTTCCTTCGGCAAGGACTCGACGTGGTCGTCGCGTTCCCGCACCGCGGTGAGGCGCTCCGCCAGCAGGCGCTACTGCGTCGCGTCTCCGCAACGATGCTCGACCCGGGCGACACGCCGGAGGCCTTGGCGTTCGCCGTTTCGCCCGCGCGGCGCGGCTTCGTCTGGCGCGAGCTCGGCTTCGCGCTGCTCCCCGACACGCAGGTCTTCCGCAAGCGGCCACCGCGCGCGACCGCGGCGCCGGGCCGTGCGCTCCAGAGCTTCTCCGACCTGCGCACCGGCGACTACGTCGTGCACGAGGACCACGGCATCGCGCAACTGCTCGGCTTCGAGACGAAGGAGGTCGCGGGCGTCACGCGCGACTACCTGCTGCTCGCCTATCGCGGCGACGATCGCGTCTACGTCCCGCACGAGCAGATCGGCAAGGTCAGCCGCTACATCGGCGCCGACTCGAAGGCGCCGACGCTCTCAAAGCTCGGCGGAAAGGCCTGGGACAACCTGAAGACGCGGGCGCGCGCGCACCTGCAAGAGATGGCGGGCGAGCTGATCCAGCTCTACGCGCAGCGGCAGACGCAACCGGGGGTCGCCTACAACGTCGAGCACGAGTGGGTCGAGAAGCTCGAGAGCGAGTTCCCGTATCGCGAGACCGACGACCAGCGCACGGCGATCGAAGCGGTGATGGAGGACCTCGAGTCGGCGCATCCGATGGACCGCCTCGTCTGCGGCGACGTCGGTTTCGGCAAGACCGAGGTCGCGCTGCGCGGCGCCTTCACGGTGGCGGTGAACGGCAAGCAGGTGCTGATGCTCGTGCCGACGACCGTGCTCGCCCAGCAGCACTGGAACACCTTCCGCAACCGCTACCGCGACTACCCGGTGCGTGTCGAGATGGTCTCGCGCTTCCGCAAGCCCTCCGACGTGAAGCAAGTCCTTGCCGACTTTGCCGACGGAAAGGTCGACGTCCTGATCGGGACGCACCGCGTGCTTTCACGCGACGTGATCTCCAAAGACCTCGGTCTCGTGATCGTCGACGAGGAGCAGCGCTTCGGGGTCAGGCAGAAGGAGCTGCTGCGGCAGTTGCGGCTCGAGGTCGACGTGCTCGCGCTCAGCGCGACGCCGATCCCGCGCACCCTGCACATGTCGCTCGCCGGTCTGCGCGACATCTCGGTGATCGAGACGCCCCCGGAAGGGCGGCGGCCGATCCGCACGTTCGTCGGCGAGTACGACGAAGAGGTGATCAGGGAGGCGCTCGAGCGCGAGATCGCGCGGAACGGACAGGCGTTCTATCTCCACAACCGCGTCGACACGATCGAGGAGGCCGCGGAGAAGCTGAAGCAGATGTGCCCGAACCTCCGCTTCCTCGTCGCCCACGGCCAGATGCCGGAGCGGGAGCTGGAGGACAAGATGATCACGTTCCTCGCGGGCGACGCAGACGTGCTCGTGTCGACGACGATCATCGAGTCGGGCCTGGACATCCCACAGGCGAACACGCTGATCGTCGAACGTGCAGACCAGCTCGGCCTGAGCCAGCTCTACCAGATCCGTGGCCGCGTAGGCCGCAGCGATGTGCTCGCGCACGCCTACCTCTTCTATCCCGATGCGCACGAGTTGACCCCCGAGGCACGCGCGCGCCTCGCGACGCTCGCCGACCACACCGAGCTCGGCGCGGGCTTCGCGATCGCGATGCGCGACCTCGAGATCCGCGGCGCCGGCGACCTGCTCGGGGCCGAGCAGTCCGGCCACGTCGCGGCGCTCGGATTCGAGCTCTACGTCGAGATGCTGCACGAGGCGGTCGCCGAGCTTTCCGGCCAACGTCGGCTCGCGGCGAAGCCGGTGCGGATCGACGTGCGCGTCGACGCGTTCGTCCCGGCGGCGTACATCTCGGCCGAGGCACTGAAGATCGACCTGCACCGCCGCATCGCGCTGACCGAGACCGAGGACGAGCTGCACGAGTTGCGGGTCGCGACCGAGGATCGCTACGGGCCGATGCCCGAAGCGGTCGAGAACCTCTTCGCGATCCAGGAGGCGAAGCTGAAGCTGGCGCGCCTCGGCGCGGACTACCTCGTCTTTCGGGGCGGTCGCGCGTCCGTCGGGCCGGTCGTCCTCGGCTCCGCCGAGTTGCGCGAGCTCCGGGCTCAGGTCGAGACCGCCGTCTACTCCACAGGCAACCGTGAGGTCACGTTGCGAGGAGATGAATTCTCAGGAGCGCTTCATCTGGTCGATGCTATGCTGGCCGCGCGCCAGGCGGCCTAGCCGGTGCTTCCTCTGCAATGAAGAAGACATTCCTCTTTCCGATCGTCCTCGTGGCGGCCCTGCTCGCAGGGTGCGGTGGCGGTGGTAGTGCGAGCCTGAAGAAGGAGGACGTTGCCGTCGTCGGCAAGGTCCACGTGTCGAAGACTCAGTACGACGCCCTGCTCACGCAGGCACAGCGGAGCTTCCAGCAGCAGGGTCGTCCGTTCCCGAAGCAGGGGACGTCGGAGTACGAGACCGTGAAGAGCCAGGCGGTGACGCTGCTCGTCCAGCAGGCCGAGCGCGAGTCCAAGGCCGATTCGATGGGCATCAAGATCACAACGAGCGACGTCGACAAGCGCCTCGCTCAGATCAAGAAGCAGTACTTCCAGAACAAGGAAGCGCGCTACCTGGCGCAGCTCAAGAAGCAGCACTTGACGGATGCGTCGGTGCGCAACGACATTCGCTCGCAGTTGATCTCGGAGGCCGTCTTCAACAAGGTGACCTCGAGCGTCAAGGTGTCGGACAGCGAGGCGCACGCGTACTACACGACGCACCCGCAGCTGTACTCGCAGCCGCAGTCGCGTGACGTGCGCTACATCCTCGTGAAGAAGAAGTCGGACGCCCTGTCGATCTACACCCAGGTGAAGGCCGGCGGTGACAAGGCGTGGTGCACGCTTGCGAAGAAGTACGCGAAGGACGCGAGCGGTCAGAACTGTGGCAAGGCGACGTTCACCAAGGGCCAGACCGTTGCGGCATTCGACAACGTCGCGTTCTCGCAGCCGACGAAGGTCGTGCACGCGCCGATCTACGACCCGACGCAGTACAAGTCGTGGTTCGTGATCGAGCCGCTGGGTGCCGTCAAGCCGCGGCAGTCGACGCCGGAGAAGCAGGTCGCGACCTCGATCAAGCAGCAGCTTCTGCAGACGAAGAAGAACCAGGCGATGACCGACTGGGTCTCCTCGACGACGAAGGGCTTCTGCTCCGGTTCGCAGATCAAGTACCAGACCGGTTTCACACCGAGCCCGGACCCCTGCGCCGCCACGACGACGAACGCCACGTCGACCAAGTAACGCCGTGCCGCTCGCTGATGCGCTCGTCGAGCTCCAGGAGCTGACCGAGCGCCTGCGTCGCGAATGTCCGTGGGACCGCGAGCAGACCGCGCGCACGATCGTCCCGCACACAGTCGAAGAGGCCTACGAGGTCGCGGACGCCGCGCTCGCCGGCGACGACGTCAAGCTCCTCGACGAGATCGGGGACCTCCTGTTCCAGGCGTTCTTTCTTTCGCTGTTGCTGCAAGAGCGAGGGGCAGGCGACTTGGAAGCCGCTGCGCGCGGGATCCACGCGAAGCTCGTCGCGCGCCACCCACACGTGTTCGGCGACGACGTTGCGCAATCGGCTGCGCGCGTCAAGGACCGGTGGGAAGAGTTGAAGCGCGAGCAGGAGGGCCGCGAAGGCATCTTCCACGACGTGCCGGAAGGCCTTCCGGGGTTGCTCTACGCGCGTAAGACCCAGCAGCGCGCGAAGTCGGCGGGCTTCGAGTACCCGGACCTCGCGGGCGCGCTCGTCGACTTCGAAGACGAGCTGCGTGAGCTTCGCGCCGAATTGCCCGAAGTGGATCCGCCCGCCGAGACCGAGCCCGAAGCGCGCGTTGCTTCCGAGCTCGGCGACGTGCTGTTCGCGGCAGTGAACGTCGCGCGCCACCTTAACGTCGATCCGGAGCTCGAGTTGCGCGCCGCAACGAAGCGATTTCGCCGCCGCGTGGAAACTGCTGAAGCGCTCGCAGCCGGGGCGGGCAAGAATTGGGTTGAGCTTCCGCTCGACGAGCAGGACGCGTATTACGACCAGGCAAAGGAGCTCGCAGATGGCCACGATCGCTGAGGTGCACGGACGGCAGGTACTCGACTCGCGCGGGAATCCGACGGTCGAGGTGGACGTCATGCTCGAGTCCGGCGCGCCGGGACGGGCGATCGTGCCCTCGGGTGCGTCCACCGGCGTGCACGAGGCGGTCGAGCTGCGCGACGGCGGCACGGAGTGGGGCGGCAAGGGTGTTTCGCAGGCGGTCGCGAACGTCAACGGCGAGATCGCCACCCTGCTGCGCGGGCGCGACGCGTCCGACCAGGAAGGCCTCGACCGCGCGCTGATCGACCTCGACGGCACCCCGAACAAGGGCCGGCTCGGCGCGAACGCGATCCTTGGCGCGTCGCTCGCGGCTGCGAAGGCGAGCGCGGCCGACGAGGGCATCTCGCTCTTCCGCTACCTCGGCGGCGACAACAGCACGCTGCCTGTTCCGATGATGAACGTGATCAACGGCGGTGCGCACGCGGCCAACTCGATCGACCTACAGGAGTTCATGGTCGTTCCCGTTGGCGCAGAGAGCTTTTCCGAAGGACTGCGGATCGGCACGACGGTCTACCACGCGCTGAAGAAGGTGCTCGGTGACCGCGGCCTCGCAACCGGTGTCGGCGACGAGGGAGGGTTCGCGCCCGATCTCGAGTCGAGCGAAGCGGCGATCGAGGCGATTCTCGAAGCGGCCGAGAAGGCGGGCGTGCGCGACCGCATTGCGATCGCGCTCGACCCCGCGACGAGCGAGGTGTTCAAAGACGGCGTCTACTGCTTCGAAGGCCGTGAGAAGACGAGCGCGGAGCTGCCCGAGTTCTGGGCCGAGCTCGTCGAGCGCTACCCGATCGTCTCGATCGAGGACGGCGCGGCCGAGGACGACTGGGAGTCGTGGGAGGCGCAGACCCGCTTGCTCGGCGACCGTGTGCAGCTCGTCGGCGACGACCTGTTCGTGACGAACCCGGTGCGGCTGCAGCAGGGGATCGAGCGCGGCGTCGCCAACTCGATCCTCGTCAAGGTGAACCAGATCGGAACGCTGACCGAGACGATCGAAGCGGTGCAGCTCGCGCAGGCAAACGGCTACTCGGCGGTCATGTCGCACCGCTCGGGCGAGACGGAGGATGCGACGATCGCGGACCTCGCGGTCGCGCTCGGCACCGGCCAGATCAAGACGGGCGCACCTGCGCGCTCCGATCGCGTCGCGAAGTACAACCAGCTGCTCCGCATCGAAGAGGAGCTCGGCTCGCGGGCGGTCTACCCCGGCTGGGACGCGTTCCCGCGCGCGAAGCGGTAACCGGTGTCTGACACCTTCCCCCGGTTCGACCCGCACGCGCAACTCGAACGGGTGTCAGACACTTAGGTCTTACGCCGCGAGCCGCAGCAGCTGCGCTTCGAGCGCGACAAGCGTTTCGCGCGCGCTTCGGTGCGGGCCGACGTGGCGCACGACGCCTCTTGGATCGATGACCGCGGTGATCCGGCGGTGCTCCTCGACCTCGGTGAGGATCGGGAAGGGGAGGGTCTGCTCCGAGCCGTAGCGCTCCTCGGTCTCCTGCCAGCCGGCGCCCGTCGCAGCGAGGACGATTCCGGTTTTTCTGAACATGTGGAACAGGCTAGGCCGGGGCCGCCGCCGGGTCATCGTCGCCGCGAATGATCTTGTTGTCCTTCCTGAGGACGACCTCGTCGCTAACCTGCGAGGGGATGACAGCGGACAGACGCAGGACGAAGATCGTTGCCACGATCGGCCCCGTCACATCGACGCACGACACCCTTCGCGAGCTCATTGATGCGGGTGTCGACGCGATCCGCCTCAACCTTTCGCACGGCGTCCATGCCGATCACAAGGCTCGCGCGACCGTAGTGCGCGAAGTGCAAGCCGAGACCGGCAAGCCGCTCGCGCTGATCGCCGACTTGCAAGGCCCGAAGCTTCGTATCGGCGACCTCGACGAGCCCCGCATCCTGCTCAAGGACGAGGAGATCGTCGTCGTCGGCGACATGCACGCCTCCGGCGGAGAACTACCGATCGCTCCTGCAGTGATCAGCGAAGTGCTGCGGCCGGGACACGACATCCTGATCGACGACGGGCTCGTGCGCCTGTCGGTCCAGGAGGTCGGCAACGGGCGCGCGCGCTGCCGCGTGATCGTCGGCGGGGAGGTCAAGTCTCACAAGGGCGTCAACCTGCCGGGCGTTCCCGTTCCCATTCCCTCCCTGACCAAGAAGGACCTCGACGACCTGGAATTCGCACTCGGTCTCGGCGCAGACTTCGTCGCGCTCTCGTTCGTGCGCGCCGCTGCAGACGTGCGTGACCTGCAAGCGATCATCCGCCAGCACGGATCCCCTGCCCGCGTGATCGCGAAGATCGAGAAGGCGGAGGCGATCGAGGCGCTGGAGGAGATCCTGCTCGAGGCCGATGCCGTCATGGTCGCCCGCGGCGACCTCGGCGTCGAGATCGGTGCGGCCACGGTGCCGCTCCTGCAGAAGCGCATCATCCTGCGCTGCCTCGAAGCAGGCAAGCCGGTGATCACTGCGACGCAGATGCTCGAATCGATGATCGAGCACGCCGAGCCGACACGTGCCGAGGCGAGCGACGTCGCAAACGCGATCCTCGACGGAACGTCGGCGATCATGCTCTCCGCCGAAACGGCGACCGGCAACTATCCGATCGAGGCCGTGCGCACGATGGACAGCATCGCGCGCGCCGTCGAGCCGTCGATGGGCTACCGCCATCAGATGCCGACGCCCGGCGAGGAGACGACGGTCGGACGCGCGATGTCGAACGCCGCCTGCGATCTCGCCGAGGCGCTTGGTGCCCGCGCGATCCTTGTGCCGACGTTCACAGGCCGTACCGCATCCGCCGTCGCACGCCTGCGTCCGCGCAGGCCCGTGATCGGCCTGTCACACCACCAGACCTCGGTGCAGCAGATGGCGCTCGAGTGGGGTGTCACGCCGGTGCTGATGCCACAGAGCGACGATGTCGAGGATCTCTGGTCACGCTCGATCGCCTCGGCGTTGCAGAGCGGCGCGATCGACGCCGGCGACCGGATCGTCCTCACCGCCGGCACCGCCGTGAACCTGCCCGGCTCGACGAACGTGATCAAGGTCGACGTCGCGTAGCGTCCGAACCTGATTCGGTATCAGCCGAACCGGATTCGAGGGTGTAGGGATCGCGAGGGTCCCGGCGAAGACGGGATCGATGCTTCGGCTCAGACCTACACGGCTGCTCGCGATCGGTGGGATCGCCCTCGTGGCGTTCCTCTACTGGAAGCCGACACAGACCTACCTGCATACGAATCACGAGCTGCAAGCGCGGCAGGCTGAGGTCCGTGAGCTCCGCGTGGAGAAGACGCAGCTGCAGAAGCGCATCGCCCAGGCGGGCACGGGAGGGCAGCTCGTACGCGAGGCGCGTCGCCTCGGGCTCGTGAAGCCGGGCGAGAAGCTGTTCATCGTGCGCGGCATCTCCAGCTGGCGCAAGCATCACTAGCCTGTCCGCGTGACCGACGAAGAGATCGTCGAGCGCCAGCTCGGCCGCCGCCCGCGCGCGTTCCTGCGCGTCGCCGTTCGTTGCCCCTTCGGCAAGCCCGCGGTGACCGAGCAGGCTGCGATCGACGAGGACGGGCACCCGTTTCCGACGCAGTTCTACGTGACCTGCAAGTACCTCGTTGCTGCGATCTCGCGCCTTGAGGCAGGCGGCGGCGTCGAGCGCTGGTCGCGTGCGGTGGAAGAGGACGAGGAGCTCGCACGCAGCCTCGCGGACGCGCAAGCCGAGCAGCGCCGCATCCGCCCCGAGCTCGACGCGGGGATCGGTGGCTCGACGCGCAGCGGCAGCCTCAAGTGCCTGCACGCGCACGCGGCCTTTGCACTCGCGCGGCCGGGCTACGAGCTCGGAGACCGCATCCTCGCCGAGCTCCCGTCGCTCTGGCCGGACTCCTGCTGTACCTGCTCTACTCCGACGATCTGATGGACGTAGAGCTCGCGAGACAGCAGTGGCAGGACGGGAACCGCCGCATCGAGGACGCGCGCGGCGACAATCGCCGCTACGTCGATCTGCACCAGCAGGTCGACGTCGTCGTTGCGGGCCTCCGCAAGCGCGTCGGCCAGGTGTTCACGCTCGGCGAGCTCGCAGACGCCTACGACGGCGCCGACGAATGGGCGCGCGAGCTGCTCGACGACGCAGCCGACCCCGATGCG
>JAYUEQ010000244.1:0-8352 GCA_043739205.1 Thermoleophilia bacterium | reverse complement strand
CGTTTGTGAGGGCAAACACAGCCCTAACAGCGATCCATTACCCTCGCCACACGTGAGCACCCTCGCGGCCCTCGCCGCCTTCCCCGCCGCCGCGCTCTCCATCTGGGCGCTTCTGCACTCTCCGCTCGCGGCACGCCTCGTCGCCGCGACCTCCGCCGACCGCTGGCGCGCACGGGCGACGCCGCTGCTTGGCGGGATCGGCATCTTCCTCGGGATCACCGCCGGCCTCGGGCTCGCGATCGCGATCGGGGCCATTCCGCTCACCCGCGAGATCGCAGGCATCTACGGCGGCATCTCGATCCTGTTCGTCGCGGGCCTCGTCGACGACCTGCACGCACTGCCCCCGCTCGCGAAGCTCGGGCTGCAGTTCGCGGCCGCGATCCTCGTGCTCGCCACGGGCACTGACGTGCAGTTGATCCACGTGCATGTCCTCGCCTGGGGACTTGCTCTCCTCTGGCTCGTCGGGATGACGAACGCGTTCAACCTGCTCGACAACATGGACGGGCTGGCGGCGACGCTCGCCGGCATCGCGTTCACGTTCTTCGCGATCGACGCCGTGACGATCCACCCGAATCACACGATCCTCGCGTTGTCGCTCTCCGGCGCGCTCGCCTGCGCCGGGTACCTGCCGTTCAACCTGCGGCCGGGCGGCAAGGCGCTCGTCTTCATGGGCGACTCGGGCTCGCAGGTGCTGGGCTTCACCCTCGCGGCGCTCGGCCTGTCGGCGAGCTGGAAGGTCGCCGGGACGACCGTCGCGACGCTGCTGCTGCCGATCCTCATCCTCGCGGTCCCGATCCTCGACACGACGCTCGTCACGATCGTGCGCCTGCTCGAGGGCAGGCCGATCTCGCAGGGCGGTCGCGACCACACCTCGCATCGGCTCGTGCGCTTTGGGCTGTCGGAGAAGCACGCGGTGCTGCTGCTCGCCGTGATCGCGAGCGCGCTCGGCGCAACGAGCCTCGCCTACAACGTGCTCGACGATCAACGGCTCGCGCTCGTCGGCGTGCTCGTGACGTTCGTGCTGCTCGTGCAGTTCGCGAGCTTCCTCGCCGACGTCGAGCGCCGCGCGCCTGGCACCGACGCGCCAGGGCTGCTGCAGACCTTTGCGGTGCACTGGCGCCGCCTCGTCGAGGTGGTCGTCGACTTCGTGCTGATCACCGCCGCCTTCGCGGCCGCGTTCGTCCTGAAGTTCGACTGGCACGGCACGACGAACCAGCGCCACATGGCGCTCGTGTCGCTGCCGATCGTGATCGCGGCGCGCTACCTCGCATTCGTCCCCGCCGGCCTCTACCGCTCGATCTGGCGATACGCCGGTGCACGTGACGTCGGGGCAATTGCGTTCGCCGTCGCCGGCTCGGAACTGGTTGCGTTCGCCTACGTCGCACTGACGCACTCGCTGGGCGACTTCTCGCGCGCGTTCTTCCTGATCGACGCGCTGCTCTGCGCTGCGGTGATCGTGACCTCGCGGCTGATCGAACGCGCGCTCGTCACGGGCCTGCGCTCCTATCGCGACCGAACTGGGCGACGCACGCTGATCGTCGGCGCCGGACGCACGGGCCGCAGCCTGATGCGCGAGCTCCGTGAGACGGCGGGAGAACGCGTTCTCGGGTTCGTCGACGACAACCCGCGCCTCCGCCGCCGGCGCATCCACGGAGTGCTCGTCGTGGGCGGCACGCACGAGCTCGAGCGGCTGCTGCAGCGACACGAGCCCGACATCGTGCTCGTGACGATCCCGGATGCCTCGCGCGATCGGCTCGATGCGATCGTCGCAGCCTGCGCCGACGCCGGCATCACGTGCCGCCTCGTGCGGCGCGAGATCGACCTCGATCCTCGCGTCGCGCTCGGCGCAGGGACCGAGTGAGCGCGCCGCAGGCCGAGCGGTCGCTCCTCGACCGCTATCTCTCCGCCATTCCCTTCGTGATCGCGACCATCGCGATCCTCTCGCTGCTCGTCTGGGAAGCTGCGATCCGCAAGACCCCGACGATCTTCACCGATGAGCTCGAGTGGTCGCAGCTCTCGCGTGCGATCGCGGCGACGGGACATGCCGCGCGGCGCGGCGAGCCGTTTTCTTTCAAGTCGCTCTACGCATATCTGATCGCACCGGGCTGGTGGATCCACTCGACGAACTCCGCGTACACAGCGATCAAGTACCTGAACACGATCGTGATGGCGCTGACTGCGATCCCGGTGTATCTGCTCGCGCGCACGATGGTCTCGACGCGCATCGCCGCCATCGCCGCGCTCGCATCGCTGTGCACGACCGCGCTCTACTACGCAGCGTTCCTGATCCCGGAAGTACTCGCGTATCCGACCTTCGCGCTGTGCGCCTACGTCTCGATTCGCGCGCTCGCGGGCGCGGGCCGGCGTTGGATCGCCGCGGCGATCGTGCTCGACCTGCTCGCGATCCTGGTGCGCAGCGAGCTCGCGACGTTGCCGGCAGCGTTCGCGTTCGCCGCGATCATTCTCTGGGTCGTCGGGCCGACCAGCCAGAGGATCCGCCGCGACTGGCGCGCGTTCGACTATGTCGGCGCCGCACTCCTGATCGTTGGCGGCCTGATCGTTCTGAACGAGCTCGCCAGCCCGCATGCGCAGCAGTGGGCGATCGTGTCCGGGAACTGGCAAGGCCGGCTGTGGTCGCTCGGGATGCAGGCGGCGTCGGCGCTCGCGATCGGGCTCGGGCTGCTGCCGTTCGTCGGCGGGCTCGCGTCACTCTGGATCCCCGAGCGCCGCGCAGACCGCGCCTGGCGCGCGTTCGCCGCTTTCACCGGCAGTGCGATCTTCACGGTGTGGCTGTACACCGCCGTAAAGGCTGCGTACCTGTCCACCGTCTTCGCGACGCGCGTCGAAGAGCGCAACCTGATCTACCTCGGCCCGCTACTGATCGTCGGGACGGCTGTCTGGCTCGCCTCCAACCGACGCTGGCTCCCGGGCGCGCTCGCGGCGCTCGCGTTCACGGCGTGGCTCGTCCTCTACTACGGCTACCAGCTCGACTACCCGTACTTCGAAGCGCCGGGCTACGGGATCGCGACGATGGCGAACCGCGCGTGGCACTGGGACCAGCCGGCGATTCGGCTAGGGCTCACGGCGGCGTGCATCGTCCTGCTGGCCTTCGTGCTGTCGTGGACGCTGCGCGCTCCGAGACGCCTCCAGCACGTGACGATGCTGCTCGCCTGCGCCGTCGCACTGACGTGGATGCTCGCGGGCGAGATCACGAGCTCGCGCGGATCGGCGGTCACCTCGAAGACCTACGCACAGAACCTGCCGCAACCGCTCGACTGGATCGACCAGGCAACGAACCAGGCGGGGACGACCTTCATCGGCCAGAACATCTCGAGCGGCCAGGCGCTCGGCGTCAATCTGCTCGAGTTCTGGAACCGCTCGGTCAAGCACATCTGGTCGCTCGACGGAAGTGCGCCCGGGCCAGGGCCGACGCTGACGCCGGACCTGCGTGACCGCTACGGCACGCTCTCGCACGACCCCGGCCTTCAGTACGTCGTCGCCACCGACCGCGTCAACCTGATCGGGCCCGTGGTCGCAGCCCGCCGCGGCCTGACGGTGCGGCGGATCGAGCACCACCCGTGGCGCCTGCACGACACCGAGCTCGGTGTTTCCGACGACGGGTGGATCTCCGGGACGAGCGACAACCCGGTCGCCGACGGGACGTACGCGTACTTCGGCCCGGAGACGAAGCCCGGCGTCCTCTCGATCACGATCGGACGAAGCGGGTTCTGCGCGACCGGGGCGCCGGGCACGCACGTCACCGTGCGTGTCGGGCCGCTCGCGCTCAACGAGCAGCACGCACCCTCGGTCGCCCATCCGACGTGGATCAAGCGCTTCGCTCTGCCGAACTGCTCTCAGAGGATGTTCACTCTTGCGATTGCCCCGCCGCTCGCCGTGCAGGTGCACGCCGACCCGACGGTGAGACCGAGTGACTACGGCGTCACCGAGTCGCGCGAGCTCGGCGCGCAGGTCGGGTTCTCGTTCAGCGCGAAGCACTGAGTTTCAGAAAGCGCTGACGAGGAGCGGAAAGCGCACGCGTGTGAGCAGGTGCGCTCCCGGCAAGGGCTCGAGCGCGTAGAGCGCGGCCTGCAACGGCGCCGGCAACGACGCCCGCTGCGGCAGCAGGAAGGGACGCAGCTCGAAACGCTCCCAGCCGGCCGCGCGCAGATCGTCCAGCACCTCGGCTGTCCTGTACGCGCGCGGGTCGAAGTCGAAGACGAGCTTGCGCTTCGTGTAGCCGCGCACGCGTTCGAGAAACGCGCGACGGTTCGTGACGAGGTAGAGCGAGCGGAAGATCGTCGTCGCGTCGACTGCCTCGGGCGGCTCGTAGTCGAACGAGCCTTGCACGACCCGGTCCCCGAGCGCGCGCCGCGCGACCTCCACCATCCCCGTGCTCGCATCGACGCCGTGGTAGTCGAGGCCGAGCGCGAGCAGGGCACGCCCGAGCCCGCCGTCGCCGCACGCGATGTCGAGCACGGAGTCACCCTTGTCGAGCTTGCGCGCGACGAGTTGCGCGCGGCGCGCGTAGTAGCGCTCCGCGTTCGCGTAGTCGTGGGCGCTGTAGCGCTCAGCAATGGCGTCGTACTTGGGGACGACGTCGCGATTCACAACGACCGCAATCGCTCGGGGTGCTTGCGCACGAAGCGCGCGATGCCGGCCCAGTGCCAGAGGGTTCTCCGCGTCAGCCAGCGCTTGTCGGTCTCCGCCTTGTGCTCGTGGCGCACGACGGCCTGCGGGACGTACCAGCGCTCCCACCCGGCTTGCATGGCGCGGTACTGGAGATCGATGTCCTCGCCGTAGAGCCGGAACCCCTCGTCGAAGCCGCCGAGCTCATCCAACATCGTGCGACGGAGGAGCAGGAAGCCGCCGAGCATCCAGTCCGCCTCGACCGGCCCGCTGGGCTGCTTCTCATCGAGGTGGAAGTGGCGGCGCTGTGGCACCACGAGGCGCAACGGCGTGCGGCGCACGATCGTCCCGAGCACCGTCGGAAAACGGCGACGCGAAGGCTGCGGCGAGCCGTCGGGGAAAAGCATGCGTGGGCCTGCGACGCCGCAGCGCACGTGGTCGGTCATGAACGCGCGCAATGCGTCGACCGCGCCCGGTTCCGGTACCGCGTCGGGATTGGCGGAGAGCACGAGCTCCGCCGTCGTCAGAGCTGCTCCCTTGTTCACGTTCGCGCCGAAGCCAAGCGGCACTTTGTTGTGCACCGCATCGACCCCATCCGGCACGGAGCCCGGGATGTTCGCGATCACGACGATCTCGTCGACCTGCTCGCGCAAGACGGGCAGCGACTCCTCGAGCTCGCGCGGGTGCCCGTGCGAGACGACGACAGCGGCGACCTTCACGCGAGCACCTGCCGGTACACGTCTGCCGTGCGACGGGCGCTCTCTTGCCACGTGAACTGCGCCGCGCGCTGGAGGCCGGCGCGTGCATACCGTTCGCGCTCGGCGAATGCGCGCCGAACCGAGTCGGCGAGCTCGCCGTAGACCCCCGCGTCGCCTGCGACCTCGCGCAGCGCTTCGTCGCCGGAGAGCACGACCGGCGTACCGCTCGCCATCGCCTCGAGCGCCGGGACGCCGAAGCCCTCGTAGCGGGATGGCAGGATCAGTGCGCCCGCGCGGCGATACAACTGAGCGAGCTCGGGCTTCTCGACCCAGCCGCGAACGTCGGCGCCGCGTGCGCGCAGTTCGCGGGCGAGCTCCGGCTCCTTCTCGGGGCCGACGACGACGAGCGGCACGCCGGCGGACTGCGCGGCCGCAAGCGCCGCGAGGGGGTCCTTCCGAGCCTGCACCGCCCCGACGAAGAGCAGGTATCCATCGTGCGTGCCGTCGCCCGGCGCGAAGGCCGGGTCGACGCCGTGCGGCGTCACGGTCACTTTGTCCGGCGAGACGCCGTACAGCTCGACGATGTCGCGCTTCGTGCGCTCCGAAACCGCGAGCACATGATTTGCCTTGCGAACCGCGCGCGGCACGAAGGTCTTGAACGTCATGCGATCGAGCAGCCCCATCACGGATGGATCGTGCTCGAAGTGAAGATCGTGAATCGTGACGAGGCTCGGTCCACGCAGGCCGAGCGGCAGTGCGTGCTGAAAGTGCGACAGCTCAGGGCGCAAACGGCGCAAGAGCCGCGGTAAGGCGATCGCCATTCGGATCTCCTGGGAGCGCGCGGGCAGCGCGATCGCCTCGACACCCTCCGGGACGAGCTCCGGGTGCCGCGTGACGGCAGCGAAGCTCAAGTCGGGAGCGACGACCGGCAGTTGGCGCAACAGGTTGAGCACGTAGGTCTCCTCGCCGGTGCGGTTGCGCCCGAGCACGTCAGCGTCGATCAGGATCACGCGGGTTCCCCGTTCGCGAGCTCCTCGTAGACGGCGCGGGTGCGCGCGGCAACCTCGGGCCAGCTCGCGACGCGTCTCGGCGGGAGCGGCTGGACGCGCGCGATCCCTTCGCGAATCGACTCGACACTCGTCGGATCGACGTAACTCGCGTCGGCGCCGGCGATCTCCTCCATCGCGGAGCCGCGGCTCGTCACGATCGGACAGCCGCACGCGAGCGCCTCTGCGACCGGGATCCCGAAGCCTTCGTACAGCGACGCGTAGACGAGGCAGCGCGCCCCGCGATAGAGCGCAGCCAGCTCCTCGTCGTCGACTTCCCCGAGCCACGTGACGTTCGGCGGCGGATCGACGCCGCCCCAGCCGCGAACGCCGACGACGCGCAGCTCGCCGTCGATCGCCTGCGCGATCCGCGCGAGGTTCTTGCGCGGCTCGAGCGTGCCGACGGCAAGCACGTAGTCACCGTCGGCGCGCGGCCCGTCGGGCGTGAAGACGTCCTCGACGCCGTTCGGCACGACGCGGATCTTCTCTTCCGACACCTGGAGCAACGACACGAGCTCACCCTTCGTGAACTCGGAGACGGCGATCACCCGCGACGCCGCAGCGACGACACGCGGCACCGCGATGCGCGAGTAGGTCGACGTCCAGCGATTGAACCACTCGGGGTGCCGCAACACGCCCAGATCGTGCACCGTCACGACGAGCGGCTGGTGCGCACGGAACGGCCCGCGGAACGTCGGGCAGTGCAGCACGTCGGCGTCGGCCTGTAACCGCGGGTACCAGAGAACGTCGGCAGCGAGCGTCCGCAGCCGCGACGTCGCCGGGTACGACACCTCGATCACGTCGAGGTTGTCTCGGAGCGCCTGTACGTAGCGGGCGGTGCCCGCGCGTGTCTGCCGCAACGGCGTCGTATCGAGCGCTACGCGAATCGCTCGTACCCCTCGAGAAAGACCTCGCCGGTGCGGCGCCAACTGAAGCTGCGGGCGTGCTCGATCCCCTTCGCGCGCAGCTCGTCGCGGCGCGTGATCGCCTCGAGGATGCCGGAGGCGATCGCCTGCGGGCTCTCGGGGTCGGCGCGGACTGCAGCGTCGCCAGACGCCTCGTCCATCGACTCGTGCGCCGAGGCAACCACCGGCGCGCCGGAAGCCATCGCCTCGGTGATCGGCATGCCGAAGCCCTCGAAGCGCGAGGGGTACACGACGGCCTGCGCGCCGCGATAGAGCCGCGCGAGCTCCTCATCCGAAACGCGACCGAGCCTGACGATGCCGGGGCGGTCGAGTCGCGGCTGCTCGCCCCAGCCCTGCCCGCCGACGACGACGAGCGAAAGGTCGGCGTCGGCGAGGAGCGTGAACGCGTCGACCAGCGTGCCGAGGTTCTTGCGCGGCTCGAGCGTTGCGACGGTGAGGATGTACGGCGCGCCGATGTCCGCGGCCGGGCCGTCGTCCGAGAAGTCGGCGCCGACCCCCGGATGCGCAACGAGCACGCGCTCGAGCGGGAAGTTCAACGTGCGGGCGAAGTCGGCGGCGGTGAATGCGGAGTTCGCGAACACGACGTCGCACGTCAGCGCGGCGTTGCGGTACTTGCGTCCGTGCATCGACCGCGTGCGCCTGGTCGTCCACTGCGGGTGATGCAACGGCACCACGTCATGGATCGTCGTCGCGCGGACGCCGCGCATCTGCGGCGGATACATCCAGTCGCTGAAGTGGAGCGCATCGAACTTGCCGATGAAGCGCTCGGCCGGCGGGTAACCGAGCATCGACCAGGCCGTGCGCCAGTAGTGGGCGCCGGGCAGCGTCACGAGCTTCGTCTCGACGTCGATCCCGGCGAGCGCCTCCGGGATCACGCGCTTACCGGCCGGCGACGTTGGCGCGAATGCGACGATCTCGTGCCCGAGCGGCCGGGCGGCTTCGGCGAGCCCGGCGAGAGAGCCGCGGATGTAGTTGTTCACGCCGGTCCGCTCGTGCGAGAGCGGGCTGACGTCGAAGGCGATCCTCATTTGAATCCGTCGACGATGATGCCGAGGT
>JAYUEQ010000243.1:0-2454 GCA_043739205.1 Thermoleophilia bacterium | reverse complement strand
CGCCACGCCGGCAGGATCCACGTCCACTTTCCGTGCTCCGCGACGACGTGCACCGTGTGCGTGACGTTGAAGCTCCCGGCGAAACCGAGCCGGACGGCGACCGCCTTGCTGTCGACGAACGTGCCGTCGCCGATCCCGATCGACTCGTTCTTCACGCTCAGCACCTTCACCGTGCGCGGCACGGCGATCACGGGGTTGCGGATCTCGCAGCCGACGTACTCGCTCGACGGTGCGACCTGTTTGTCGACGGAGTGCAGGTCACCCCAGACGGCCGAGTACTTGTTGTGGACGATCAGGCCGACGACCTTCGTCGCGAACACGCCGGGGTCGTCCTTCGGCTGCGTCGTCTTCGTCACACCGCAACCCGCAACGAGAGTCGCAGCGAGCAGCAGCACGGCGAGGCGGGTCACGCCTTCTCGATCCGCAGCTCGCCCAACTCGACAGAGACGGCAAGCGTCTCCGCCGCAAGCCGGTCCGTGTAGCGGTCGAGCAGATCCGCGTCGGGGATCCAGAGCTTGATGCGGTCCGTGATCTCGAGACCGGTCTCCTTGCGCAGCACGTTCACCTCGTGCACGCGATCGAGCAAGCTCGCCTCCAGCAGCAGCTCGTCGTCGAGCGCAGTGTCAAGCGCGACCGTGACGCCGTCCTCACTCGCAACGGCCCAGCCTTCGCGGCCGACGCGCTCGACGAGCACTTCGTTCGGTTCGAGCACGTGGCCGTCGACCTGGAAGCGACCGCCCTCGAGCTCCTCGAATGCGCCGCGCTGCAGCTGCTCGCGCACGTCGCGGAGCGCAGCGCCGAGCTTCGGCCCGAGCACGGGCAGGTTCGGCTTGACGCGCAGCTCCGACGCCTCGACCTCGCCGAACTCGACGTCCTTGACCCGGAGCTCCTCGGCGATCTCCTCGGTATGCGCCTGCGCGCGCTCGGATGCGCCTGCGACGACGAGCCGCCGCAGAGGCTGGCGCAACTTGAGCTGCGACGCAGAGCGCGCCTGGCGTCCGAGCTCGACGACGCGCCTGACCTCGGCGATCTCGGCGAGCAGCTCGCGGTCCGGCTCGACGGGATCGGGCCACGGCGCGAGGTGCACGGAGCTCGGGCCGTCGGGCACGAGGTTGCGCCAGAGGTGCTCGGCGAGAAACGGCATCACCGGCGAAACGACGCGCAACGACTGCACGAGCGCGTACCAGAGCGTCCTGAACGCAGCCTCATCGAACGCGTAGAAACGCCGGCGCGAGCGGCGGATGTACCAGTTGGAGACGTCGTCGACGAATGACTCGAACGCGCGAATCACGTCCATCGTCAGTGTCGCCTCGTAGGCCTCCGTCGCCTCGGCGACGAGCTGCTTCGTGCGCTCGATCAGCCACTGGTCGAGCGGCCTCAATTCGACTGTGTCCTTTGAACCAGCGGGCTCCAAGCGGTCCCACGACGGCGTGAAGCCCTCGATGTTCCCGTAGTCGACGAGGAACTTGACCGAGTTCCAGTACGTGAGCAGCTTGCGCTTGATCTCGTGCGCGGGGCCGAAGCCGAAGAGCAGGTTGCGATCCGGAGGCTGCGCCGAGAACTGCCAGCGCATGACGTCCGCGCCCATCTGCTCGAACGCGTCCTCGGCCTTGATCATGTTCCCCCACGAGCCGTGCATCTCCCGGCCGTGCTCGTCGAGCATCTTCTCGTAGCCGAGCACGCGCTTGTACGACGACGTGCCCACGAGCACGACAGACATGAAGAACTGCGAGTAGAACCACAGACGAATCTGCTCACGCATCTCGGAAACCCAGTTCGCGGGGAACCACTTCTCCCAATACGCGTGATCCGGGAGATCGGCTTTCGTCAGACCGTGCGCCGCCCCGGTCGCATAGCCCTCGGGGATCCATTCGGGGTTCTCCCAGCCGAGCGTCGAGAACGGGACAATGCCCGCGTCGAGCCAGACGTCGCCGACTTCGGGGATGCGCGTCACGACCTCATCGCACTCCTCACACCGGATCGGCACGCGGTCGACCCACGGCCGGCGCAGCTCCTCGATCTGCTCGAAACCTTCGTTCGCGCGCTCGCCGAGCTCGGACTTCGACCCGACGACGTTCAGGTGCCCGCATGAGCACGGGTAAAAGGGCAGCGGCAGCCCGTAGTAGCGGCGCCGCGAGATGTTCCAGTCGCCCATGTTGCGCAGCCAGTCGTCCATGCGCTTGCCCATGTACTCCGGCACCCACTCGACCTTCGCGTTCTCCTCGAGCAGCTTCGGGCGGATCTCCTCGACGGAGATGAACCAGTCGTCGGAGAGCCGGAAGATGAGCGGCGTGTCGCAGCGCCAGCAGTGCGGATAGGCGTGCGTGTACAGCCCCGCCTCGACGAGGAAGCCGGTCTCGCCGAGCCTGCCGATGATCTGGTCCGCCGACTCACCGGTCGAGAGACCGTGCAGCCAGCCGTAGTCGTCGTAGAAGCGGCCCGACTCATCGACGG
>JAYUEQ010000242.1:0-3874 GCA_043739205.1 Thermoleophilia bacterium | reverse complement strand
GGCCTTCTCATACCCGGGCTTCGTCCCGGCCTATATCCGGCCGCTCTTCTGTCGCGGGATCGGGCCGTTTCGCTGGGCAGCACTGTCCGGGGACCCGGCCGACATCCAGGTGATCGACGACGCGCTGCGCGAGCTCTTTCCCGACGACGCGCTCCTGCAGCGCTGGCTCGACCTGGCGCCCGGACGGGTGGCGTTCCAGGGGCTCCCGGCTCGCATCTGCTGGCTCGGTTACGGCGACCGTGCGAAGGCCGGCCTCGCGATCAACGAGCTCGTACGCAGCGGTCGCGTCAAGGCGCCGATCGTGATCGGGCGCGATCACCTCGACGCCGGCTCTGTCGCCTCGCCGTACCGCGAGACCGAGGCGATGCGCGACGGCTCCGACGCGATTGCCGACTGGCCGATCCTCAACGCGCTCGTCAACGTGGCGGCAGGCGCGACCTGGGTCAGCGTCCACCACGGCGGCGGCGTCGGGATCGGCAACTCGATCCACGCGGGCATGGTCGTCCTCGCAGACGGCACCGACGAGGCAGCCGAACGGCTCGAACGCGTGCTGACGACCGACCCCGGGATGGGCGTCGTCCGTCACCTCGACGCGGGCTATCCGGAGGCGGAGGCTGCCGCCGACGAGCACGGGCTATCGACGCCGATGCGCGTCGCGCACCGCCCGTGAACCGGCTGCTCGTTCGCGACCTCGCGCAGCTCGCGACGCCGTCGGGCTTCGGTGCACCCCTGCGTGGTCCGGCGCTGCGCGACGTGACGGTGCTCGAGGACGCCTACGTGCTCTGCCGCGACGGCAAGGTGGAGAAGTTCGGGCGCATGGCGGAGCTCGAGCCGATCGCGGGTGACGTCGAGGAGCTAGACGCGCGCGGGCTGTCCGCTGTTCCCGGGCTCGTCGACTGCCACACCCATCCGGCGTTCGGCGGCGACCGCATCGAGGAGTTCTCGCTGCGCGCCGGCGGCGCGAGCTACGAGGAGCTGCACGCGGCGGGCGGCGGCATCCTCTCGACCGTCCGTGCGACCCGCGCCCTGGACGGCGACGGCCTGCGTGCCTGCGTCGAGCAGCACGCGGGCTGGATGCTCGCGCACGGCACGACGACGTGGGAGGGCAAGTCGGGCTACGGGCTTGATCGCGACACCGAGCTCTCCTCGCTACGCGCGATCAGCGATGCGGGCGGCGTGCCGACCTGGCTCGGCGCGCATTCGGTTCCGCCGGAGTTCGACGACGGGGACGCCTACCTCGACTTCGCGCTCGCAGAGGTGCTGCCCGACGCGGCGCAGGTCGCGACCGCGGCCGACGTGTTTCTCGAGCGCGGCGCGTTCGATGCCGTCCAGGCACGGCGCTACCTCGAGGCGTGCCGCGACGCAGACCTTTCGCTGCGTCTCCACGGTGACCAGTTCACCGAGAGCGGGGCGATCCCACTCGCGCTCGAGCTCGGCGCCCGCTCCGTCGATCACCTCGAAGCGACCGGCGCCGACGGTGCGCGGGCCCTTGCGAACAGCGACGTCACCGGCGTGCTGCTTCCGGCGAGCGCGCTCTTTCTCGACCGGCCGATGCCGCCAGCGCGCAGTCTCGTCGAGGCGGGTGCCGCGATCGCCCTTGCGACCGACTTCAATCCTGGTAGTTCGTTCACGACGAGCCTGCCGCTCGTGTGCTCGCTCGCGTGCACGCAGCTCCACCTTTCGCCGGGGGAGGCGCTCGCAGCGGTGACGGTCAACGCCGCGCACGTGCTCGGTTTGGCGGGCGACCGTGGCCGGATCGCGCCCGGGCTCCGCGCCGACCTCGTATTGCTCGACGCGCCTGACTGGCGCTACCTCGCCTACCACTTCGCTGGCGACCTGGTGTCGACCGTGATTCGTGGCGGCACGGTGGCCTACCGGCGCTAACCTGACTGAGATGTCGACCCGCAAGCAGCGCAAGCGCCGCGCCAAAGACTTCCGCCACGACATGCGGGTCTTCGAGGTGGACTCCGAGGGCAACGAGATCGCCCTCGCGGAGCTGCGGACGCCGGAGGAGCGCAAGCCGAAGGTCAAGCAGCAGCAGGGGAAGTCGAAGAGCGGCCGCCCGATCAAGGAGCCGCCGCTGCCGTCGTGGAACCGCGCGATCAAGCGCGGCGGGACGATGGGCGGGCTGATGCTCGTCGCGTTTCTGTTCGTCCTGAAGAGCGGCCCGTTGCCGCAGCGCATCGGGATCGGCCTCTTCTACGGCCTCGCGTTCATCCCGCTCACGTACTGGATCGACCGCACTGCACACCGCACCTACCAGCGGCGCCTCGCAAAGCAGGCAGAGAAGTCCTAAGCGTCGCCAGGCGTGAGGACACCCGCGCACGCGAACGGGCGGTGCGCGGCGGTGATCTCATGGCCGGTCCGGACATTTCGGGGGTCTGACCCCGGTGGTGGCCGTTCGGGTCGAGGGCGCCGGTGCATGGCCGAAGCGCCCTGGCGCATGGTTGTGCGGCCGCGGTGTCTCCTTTGGCCATCACCCGGGTCTGACCCCCGGTGGTGTCCTTTACGGTCGAGGGTCCGACACCAGTTCGAACCGCCGCGAGCCTCTCTCGTCGGAGTGCATTGCGCGACACTGGCGAACGCAACAGACCGCGCTCTCACCGCGGCGATCAGCCACTTCGCCCTACGGTTTTCGCCGAAGCAGCTGTGCGAGGTTGATGGCGTAGCCCCAGCCGAAGGCCCGCGGTGTGATCAGGCGCGGCTCGGCCGGATTCCACCAACGCTCCTTCAGGCGCGCTTTGAAGCCGTGCCGTCGCCAGTCGTACGGAATCCGGAGAAACGTGCCGGTGCGCGGCTCGTTCTTGGAGGCTGACATTGGATGCTCCTCTCGGTCGTTTCTCCTCGGAGAGTACGCCCGGGCAAGCCGCCGCAAACCGGTAGTTTCTGGCAGCCCTTGGGCCGGGTCGTTACGCGGCGCGCGACGGTGCCACGATCGCCTCGAGCGCGGCGACGCGGTTCAGCAACTCCGCGACAGTCTCGTCATCGAACGTCCGCGGCGACTCGTGAGACGCGATCTGACCGAGCAGCTCCGCTTCGCGCCGTTGCGCAGCGTCGAGTTGCGCCTCCAGCCCGAGCGCACGTTCGATGGCCTCGCGCTTCTCGGCGCCCAGCGTCTCGACGCGGGTCTTCGCGAGCGAGACGACGTGCTCGAGCTCGGCAACCTTCGCCCGGAGTGCCGTCACCTCGTCGACCTCGGGAGGTGCGGATGTGACCGGTTCAGGCAGAGCCGGCGGGGGCGTGGGGGCCGCGACCGGCGCTGCCGCCGAAGGGGTGGGTGGTGGCGCGGCCAGGTGAGGGCCGGTCGTCGGAGGCAGGGGAAAGTCGAGTGCTTGGCTCATGTGGATCTCCAGGTCGTACGCCGCAGGGTGGGAGACACCCTCAGTATCGGCATTCGAAGGTTGGAGGCGAGTAGGAATTTCAGCCGTGTCGCGGACACCGCTCGCACTCGCGGAGCGGACGGCCGGCTAAGCGTCGCCGCGGTAGTGGCCCTCGCCGGGCCACGGCGCGAGGAGCAGCAGAATCCGCGCGCCGCCCGCACTGTGCAGGGCGTGCCGCTCGTTCGGCTCGAAGCGGACGAGGACGCCGGGGCTCGCGTCGACCGTTTCGCCACCGGTGCTGACCTGCACCGTGCCGTCGAGCACCGTGATCCAGGCGTTCTCCTTTACTTGATGGTCGCCCAGCGATTGCCCCGCCCGCAGCACGATCAGCACCGCGCGGGCGCCGTCGTCGGAATGGAGGACGATCGGATCGCGGGTGCCGTCCGGCGCATCGAGCTCGAGCATGTCCCAGCGCTGCATCGAAAGAGAGCGTTTCCGAGCCTGGCTACACTCAAACGCTCGATGCCGCTCGCCGTCGACAGCTACGTGATGGG
>JAYUEQ010000241.1:0-26147 GCA_043739205.1 Thermoleophilia bacterium | reverse complement strand
GACGACGACTGGCGCACCGTGATCGACACCAACCTCAGCTCGGTCTTCTACACCTGTCGCGCGGTCACACGGCCGATGATGAAGAAGCGCGGCGGCTCGATCGTCAACATCAGCTCGGTGGTCGGCGTGCACGGCAACTGGGGCCAGACGAACTACGCCGCGTCGAAGGCCGGGATCATCGGTTTCACGAAGTCGCTCGCGCGCGAGCTCGGCTCGCGCAACATTCGCGCCAACGTGGTCGCGCCCGGGTACGTGAAGACGGCGCTGACCGACGTCCTGCCGCCGGAGGCAACCGCGGCGATGATCCAGAACACACCGCTCGCGCGCGTGGCCGAACCGGCAGAGATCGCCGGAGCGGTACGTTTCCTGGCGTCCGACGACGCCTCGTTCATCACGGGCGAGGTCTTGCTCGTCGACGGCGGACTGGGGATGTGAACCACTTGGCAGGCGGAAACGGCAACGGGATGAGACGCGTGGTGATCACGGGCATGGGCCTCGTGAGCCCGCTCGGGAACGACGTGGAGACGTCGTGGTCGCGCCTGCTCGCAGGCGAGTCCGGCGCGGCCCCGATTACCGCTTTCGACCACACCGACTACAACGTCCACTTCGCCTGTGAGTTGAAGGACTTCGACCCGACGGTGTGGGTCGACCGCAAGGCGTCCCGGCGCATGGATCGCTTCGCACAGATGATCCTCGCTGCAGCCCGCCAGGCCGAGTCGGATTCGGGGATCGACGTCTCGAAGGCTCCGGATCGCGCCGGCGCGTCGATCGCGACCGGAATCGGCGGTTTGCAGAGCTACCAGGAGTGCTACCACGTGCTCCTCACGAAGGGGCCGGACCGCGTCAGCCCGTTCTCGATCCCGTCGATCATCCCGAACATGGGCGCAGGGTGGGTGTCGATCGAGCTCGGCACGAAGGGCCCGCTGATGAGCGAGTGCACCGCGTGCGCAGCGTCGAATATGGCGATCGGCGATGCGATGGACGAGATCCGGATCGGTCGTGCAGACGTGATGTTCGCCGGTGGCACCGAGGCGCCGATCACGCAGGTCGGGATCGCCGGCTTCGACGCGATGCGCGCGCTCTCGCGGCGCAACGACGATCCGACGGCCGCTTCGCGTCCGTTCGACAACGGTCGCGACGGTCTCGTGATGGGTGAAGCGGCCGCGGTGCTCGTGCTCGAGGAGCTCGCGCATGCGAAGGCCCGCGGCGCAAAGATCTACGCCGAGCTGCTCGGCTACGGCATCTCCTCCGACGCGTCCCACATGACGGAGCCCGACCCGACCGGCGAGAACCCGGCGCGCGCGATCAAGATGGCGCTTGCGGATGCGCACGTCGATCCGACCGAGGTCGGCTATGTGAACGCGCACGCAACGTCCACGCCACTCGGCGACTCGGCCGAGACGCGCGTAATCAAGCAGGCATTCGGCGAGGAGCACGCGAGGAACAAACTCGCTGTGTCGTCGACGAAGGGTGCGACCGGTCACTGCTTCGGCGCAGCGGGCGCGGTCGAGGCAGTGTTCACGGTGAAAGCGGTCGTCGAGCGCACCGCACCGCCGACGATCAACTACGAGGACCCGGACCCGGATTGCGACCTCGACTACGTCCCGAACGTGCCGCGCGACCTTCCGGACCTGAGCGTTGCGGTTTCCAACTCGTTCGGCTTCGGCGGGCACAACGCATCGATCGTCGTGCGCCGCTGGGACGAGTAGCAGCCTCCACTGCTGAAGTTCCGCGCAGGCAGGACCTGGTGGTTACGGGGACGAACAACACGACCCATGAGCGGTCGTGTCACGAGCGTTGTCGTCCGAGACGACTCCTGCCGTGCAGCCATGCGCCTTGTGGACGTGGGCGGCCGCTCGGTCGAGCTGCACATACGACGGTCGAAGCGCGTGCACGGCCACCGTATCGTCGTGCGGTACGGCTTCCCGCCCGAGCTCGTGGTCCGGCCGCGTGCAACGGACGCGGAGATCGACGACGCGATTGCGACGCATCTCGAGTGGCTCAAGAAGCAGCTTGCCAAGGCAGCGCAGCCGACGCTCGGCCTCGAGCGCCTGCGGTTGACCGAGGAGCAGGGCCGGCGCGAAGCGCACGCACGCATCTCGCTGATCGTGCAATCGGAGGCGACCGCACTTGGCGTGAAGGTCGAGCGTCTCACGATGCGGAATCAGCGCAGCCGCTGGGGCTCCTGCTCGAGCAAGGGCTGGCTCAGCTTCAACTGGCGGCTCGTGCTGGCACCGCATGACGTCCTTGACTACGTGGTCGTGCACGAGGTCTGCCATCTCGTCGAGCACCATCACGGTCCCACTTTCTGGGCGCTTGTCGAGAGCCGCCGGCCGAACTACCGCGAAACGAAAGCGTGGCTCGACGACCATGGCTGGGAGATCCTCGCGTACAAGCCGCCGCTCGAGCTTGCCGCGTAGCATTGAGGGAATGGAGCGCTGGGCGAGCTTCGACTGTTACGGGACGCTGATCGACTGGGACGGCGGCGTGCGCGCCGAGCTTGCCCGCGTCTTCGGCGAGGAACGCGCGGACGAATTGCTCGTCCGCTACCACGCAATCGAGCCGGAATTGCAGAGTGACGGGACCGCGAGCTATCGCGACGTGCTGACGGAGTCGATGCGGCGCCTCGGGGCGCCGGCCGGAGAGGAACACGGGCTCGCCGATTCGCTCCCGGGCTGGCGCGCGTTTCCCGAGGTGCGGGGTTCGCTCGAGGAGCTGAGGCGGCGCGGGTGGAAACTTGCGATCCTCTCGAACACCGACGCCGACTTCATCGCCGCGTCGCAGGTGCACATCGGCGTGCCGTTCGACGAGGTTGTCGTCGCGCAGGAGATCGCCTCCTACAAGCCGGCGCACAAGCACTGGGACGCGTTCTTCGCGCGCACGAACGCACCGCACGCCGGCCACGTGCACGTTGGCGCTTCGCTGTTCCACGACATCGCGCCGGCGAACGAGCTTGGCCTGCGCAGCGTGTGGATCAACCGCACGGGCGAGCCGCCCACCGTGCAGCCGACGCGCGAGCTGACCGACCTGCTCGCGCTTCCGGAGACGCTCGATGAGCTCGTCCCGGCTTAGGCAGCTTCGCGAGGACGACGCCGACGCCGTTGCGGCGCTCTTCGTCGAGGCCTGGGGCGATGCGCGGCGCATGGACGGCGCGGAGATCCGCGAATGGTTCGACAACCAGGCGCTCAACCCCGAGAATCTGCTCGTGCTCGAGCGGGATGGTCGCATCGTCGGGTACTTCGACGTCTGGATCGAGGACGATGTCGCCGATCTCGACGTCGCAGCGCCCGGCCTCTGGGACGAGGCGTTCGACCACGCAGAGAGCAAAGCGCGAGCGCTCGGCGCGAAGCGGGCTCGCTCGTTCGTGGTCGATGAGCACGAGCTCGGCGACCTGGTGGCCGCCCGCGGGTACCGCACGATCCGTAGCTCGTGGACGATGGAGATCGAACTCGGTGAGGAGGCGCCATCCGAACCGGTGATTCCTGACGGGATCGAGCTCAGGCCGTACCATCATCCGGAGGGCGAGCAGCGGGTCTACGAGGCACTGCAGGAGGCGTTCCTCGACCACTGGGACTTTCACCCGTCGACGATCGAGAACTGGCGCGAGTTCAACGTGAAGGCGCGCAACTTCGAGGCCGACCTGTGGCTCGTCGGCTGGGACGGCGACGACGTGGCGGGCGCTTCGCTGAACTATCCCGAGCGCAGTGGTGATCCCGGCCACGGCTGGGTCGGAACGCTCGGCGTGCGCCGCGACTGGCGCCGCCGCGGGCTCGGCGAGGCGCTGCTGCGCCGCTCGTTCGCGCTCCTGCACACACGTGGCTTGCGGAAGGTCCGGCTCGGCGTCGATGCCGAGAACCCCACTGGCGCGACGCGCCTCTACGAGCGGGCCGGAATGCATGTCGTGCGCCGGTCGAACACCTGGGAGCTCGTGCTTTGAGCACCCTCCGGGCGAAGTGCCCCGACTGCCGCACGTTGACGGCGGTCGCGGTCGGGCCTGACTACCAGTGCCATTCGTGTGGGCGTGAGTTCGCGGCCGGCCTGCTGCGCATCCCGCGCGCCTGGGGCCGAGGCGGCGAGGCGATGGCGGAAGCCGCCGGGATGAACCTGCCCTGGCCGGAAGCGGCGATCGTGGAGGAGGAGACGCTCGAGGCGCAGATCGTCGCGACGACCCGCGAGCTCCCGCAGCGTCCGCTCGTCCTCGGCGGCTGCTGTTGCGCCCACGTGGGCGCTGTGCGGGAGCTTGCGCGTCGCCATGGTCGCGTCGCTGTCGTCTGGATCGACGCCCACGGCGATCTGAACACGCCCGGCACCTCGCCGTCCGGGAACGCGTGGGGGATGCCGTTGCGGATGCTGATCGACGCAGGCGACGTCGCAGCGGAGGACGTGACACTTCTCGGAGCGCGCAATCTCGATCCGCCCGAAGAGGCATTCATCGCTGCGGCCGGGATCCGCCGGGAGCTCGGCGAGTTGCCGCCGAACGTCTACGTGGCGCTGGACTGCGATGTGATCGAGCCGTCGCAGCTCGACGTCTTCATGCCAGAGCCGGGTGGGATGACCCTGGAGGAGCTGGAGGCGCTGCTGGCGAGGATCCCGGAGCCGGTCGGGGCCGGCTTCACGGGCCTGCGGGCCTCCCCGCGGAATGAGGAAGCTCTGACACGGCTGGCGCACGCACTGGGTCTCTGAAATGCAGTGGTTGTAACCGGGGAGGCGCTGAAGGCGGTCTAAGCTTCCGCAGATGTCTGAGGCCCGGATCGACGTCCAAGTCGAGCACAAGCACGCTCCTCCGCCGACAGAGAAGAAGCACCCGAACACCTGCCCGAAATGCGGGTCGCACTACCGCGACGACGAGTTGGCGGCGGCGCTCTGGGTCTGCGGGCACTGCGGCCACCACTTTCCGATGCGCGCCCGCGCCCGGATCGCCTGGTACGCGGACGAGGGCTCGTTCGTCGAGGAGGCGGCCGACGTCCGCTCGGAGGACCCGCTCGACTTCTTCGACCTGCGGCCCTACACCGAGCGCCTGTCCGAGGCGGAGCTGAACACGGGCCTGAACGAGGCAGCGTTGATCGGGCAGGCGACGATCGACGGTCACCCCGTGGAGCTGTCGGTGATGGACTTCACGTTCATGGGCGGCTCGATGGGAAGTGCCGTCGGCGAGAAGTTCTCAAGAGCATGCGATTCGGCGATCGAACGATCCGTGCCGCTCGTGTCTGTCACCTCGTCGGGCGGTGCGCGGATGCAGGAGGGGATCCTCTCGCTGATGCAGCTTCCGAAGACCGTTTGCGCGGTCGAGGACCTGCACGACGCCCATATCCCGATGATCACCGTGATGGCGCACCCGACGACGGCGGGTGTCCTCGCGTCGTTCGCGTCCCTCGGTGACGTGACGATTGCGGAGCCGGGCGCGTTGATCGCGTTCACCGGACCGCGCGTCGTGCAGCAGACGACCCGCGAGAAGCTCCCGGACGACTTCGGGCTCGCCGAGCAGAATCTCCGCTTCGGCCACATCGACGCGATCGTCCCGCGCCGCGAGCAGCGCGATCACCTGACCCGCCTCCTGAGGCTGTTCGCGTGACCGAGAAGGACCAGGAGCTGAATCTCCGGCAGCGCCTTTCCGGCCTCTCGCGGCTGCCGCTCTTGCGCGGGGTGCGGGTGAACGGCGAGTCTGAGCGCTTGGAGAAACAGCTCGAGCGGTTGCAGGCGGACACGAGCGACGAGGCGATCTGGCGCTCGGTCGAGCTCGCGCGCCACGCCGACCGCCCGTACACGATGGATTACGTCGCCCGCTTCATCGACGACTGGGTCGAACTGCACGGCGACCGCGGTCGCGCAGACGACGGCGCGCTCGTCACCGGGCTCGGCAAGCTCGACGGCCGCACCGTCGCACTGATCGGCCACCAGAAGGGCCGTGACGTCAAGGAGCGCCTCGACCGGCAGTTCGGGATGGCCTATCCCGAGGGCTACCACAAGGCAATACGCGTGATGGAGATCGCCGAGCGCTTCGGCTTCCCGGTGATCTCGCTCGTCGATACACCCGGCGCCTACCCGGGCGTTGCCGCCGAGCAGCACGGCCAGGGCGGCGCGATCGCCCGCTCACAGGCGGAGATGGCACGACTCACGGTGCCCACGGTCGCCTGCATCATCGGGGAGGGCGGCTCGGGTGGGGCGGTCGCGATCGCGGTCTCGGACCGGGTGTTGATGCAGGAGAACGCGATCTACTCGGTGATCACCCCAGAGGGCTGCGCCGCAATCCTCTGGCGGGACGCCGGCGAGGCGAAGAAGGCGGCGGCCGCGTTCAAGCCCGACGCCCTCCACTGTCTGGAGCTCGGCGTGATCGACGGGATCGTCGCCGAGCCCGATGGAGGAGCCCAGAACGACCATGACGGGGCCGCGAGGCTCCTTCGGGCCGCCCTCGTGGAGTCGCTCGAGGAGCTCGAGGACACCCCGGGCGAGGAGCTCCGCCGTCGGCGGCGCTCCAAGTTCCGGGGCATGGGCGTTTTCGCCTAAATCCGGCGTCTTTCCACATCGTCCACAGGGTTTTCAACGGGTTGTTATGCCCTTATGAACGCGTCGAGGCCCGCTTCGCAGCGGGCCTCGAGCGCCTAACCCCCCGTCAGGTGGAGAAGCTCCGCCGTGTTCTATCCCGGCGAAATCGCCGCCAAACCTCGCTCGGACACAAACTGCCTGTGGACAAGCGCGCAGCACCCCGGTTCACGTAAAGCTTCCCCGGTGAGCCTCAGCGAGTACCGGCGTAAGCGCGACCCCAAGGTGACGCCGGAGCCTTTCGGCTCCGCCAAAAGCGGCAAGAAGCCGATCTTCGTCGTCCAGCGCCACGACGCGAGCAGGCTCCACTACGACTTCCGGCTCGAGCGCAACGGGGCGCTCGCCTCCTGGGCCGTCCCGAAGGGTGTGCCGCTCGAGCCGGGCGCGAAGGCGCTCGCGGTGCACGTGGAGGACCACCCGCTCGAGTACGCAACGTTCCACGGCGAGATCCCCAAGGGCCAGTACGGCGGCGGGACGGTCGAGATCTTCGACAACGGCACCTACGAGCTGCTCGAGGAGAAGCCGAACGGCCAGCTCACCTTCGACCTGCACGGCCAGAAGCTGAAAGGCCGCTGGTCGCTTGTGCCGACGCGCATGGACGGCAAGGAGCAGAACTGGTTGCTGATCAAGCGCCACGACGATCACGAGGAGAGCTCTGCCGTCGCGCAGACCTACAAGCCGATGCTCGCAACGCTCGACACGAACATCCCGCACGGTGAGGAGTGGGCGCACGAGGTGAAGTTCGACGGCTTTCGCGCCGTTGCGTACATCCGGCGGGGCGAGTGCAAGCTCGTGTCGCGTTCGGGCAACGACCTGACCGGGCGCTTCCCGGAGGTGGCAAAGGCGATCGTCAAGGCGGTCAAGAGCCCGAACGCCGTCATCGACGGCGAGATCACTCGCCTTGACCCGACGGGCAAGACGAGCTTCTCCGAGCTGCAACAAGGGGAAGGGCCGCTCGTGTTCTACGCCTTCGATCTGCTCGAGTTGGACGGCGAGTCGCGCATCGAGTTGCCTCTAACCGAGAGAAAACACCAGCTGCGTGAACTGCTCGACGCGCGCGTGAAGACGGTCGCGTACTCGGTGGAGTTCGACGACGGCGACGCGCTGTTCGCCGTCGCCCAGGAACGCGGGCTCGAAGGGATCATCTCCAAGCGCACGAGCAGCGCTTACAAGCCGGGCAGGCGCACGCGCGACTGGCTGAAGATCAAGACCGAGAACAACGAGGAGTTCGTCGTCGTCGGCTACACACGCGGTGCCGGCCGGCGCGCCGGCACCTTCGGCGCGCTCGTGCTCGCGGTCAACGAGGGCACGGAGCTGCGTTACGTCGGAAACGTCGGCACCGGGTTCAGCGACGCCGAGATCGCCAAGCTATTGAAGCTGCTCAAGCCGTTGCACCGCGACACGTCTCCGTTCGCGCTCGACCCGAAGATGCCGCGCGTGCGCAAGGGTGACGTGCAGTGGGTCGATCCACAACTCGTCGCTCAGGTGCGCTTCGCGGAGTGGACGCACGACAATCATCTGCGGCATCCGGCCTACCTCGGCATCCGGGAAGACAAGGAAGCAGGCGAGGTCACGCGAGAGCAACCGCTGCAGGATGTGATTCGCGAGGGCAAGCGCGAGCTGCGCCTCTCGAACCTCGACAAGCCGTTCTGGCCGGACGAGGGGATCACCAAAGGCGACCTGCTGCAGTACTACCAGGCCGTTGCCGAGGTGCTCGTGCCGCACCTGATGGATCGCCCGTTCACGATGCGCCGCTACCCCGACGGGGCCTACGGCAAGGCGTTCTTCCAGAAGGACGCGCCGAAGCACACGCCCGAGTGGATCCCGCGGTACCGCGCGCTCGTCTCGACGCGCGAGAAAGTCACCGCCAAGAAGTGGGTCGAGTTCCCCGTGGTCGACGACGAGCTCGCGCTGCTCTGGATGGTGAACATGGGCTGCATCGACATGAACACCTGGTACTCGCGGATCGACAAGCCCGACCGGCCGGACTTCGTGCTCTTCGATCTCGATCCGACCCCCGAGGTGCCGTGGGCGCAGACGATCGAGGTCGCACTGATCCTCAAGCAGCTGCTCGACGCGCTCGCGCTCGCGTCGTTCCCCAAGACCTCCGGCGGCAAGGGCTTCCACGTCCTGGTGCCTGTTGACAGGAGATCAACCTATGCGGACACGCGACGGTTTGCCGAGCACGTCGCGGGCGCGATTGCCCGCACGCATCCAAAGCTCGCGACGACGGAGTGGTCGAAGGCAAAGCGACGCGGCGTGCTGATCGACTCGAACCAGAACGGCGAGGGAAAGACGATTGCGTCGGTCTACTCGGTGCGCCCGAAGCCTGGCGCACCCGTGTCGACACCGCTCACGTGGGATGAAGTGAACGACAAGCTCGACCCCTCGATCTACACTATGCCCGTCGTGCTGGAGCGCGTGCGTCAGCACGGCGACCTGTATGCCGGCGTGCTGACGACGCGTCAGTCCCTGAGTAAAGCGCTCAAGTCCCTACTTTGACTGGCCTCGTTCTCGCCGCTTCCTTCGCGACGGTCAGCTCTCGGCCGTCGATCACCGCGTAGCGCATCGCGATCGCGCTCAGCTCGTCGGAGGCCTCCTTCGCCGCGTGGCCGAGCTTCGCATCGAGGGTCTCCGGGTCGTCCAGGTAGAGCAGCCGTGTCCAGAACGTCGTCAGCACGATCGAGACCCACGGCATGAAGATCGCGTTGCGCTCGAGCGCCGCCGATGGGCGTTGCACGAAGAACGCGACGAAGATGCCGACGGTCAAACCGGCGAGCCCCAGCGATGCGACCGCCTCGCCGATCGTTGCCGCCGTCAGTCCCTTCACGAACGCCGCGACGATCGCGCCGACGCCGAAGATCATCATCGCGACGTACCCGAAGAACACGACGCGATACGAGCGCCGCAGGTAGTCGGTCGTGCGCGCGAGTGTCTGCACATCCTCGCGTAGAACGGCCGCAGCGAGGGCGCGTAGCTCCTCGGTCGTATCGAGTGGATCCCCGTGCCGCGGGCGGGGCAAACGCATCGTCATGCGTGCCCTCCTCATTCGATTGTGCGCGCGAGCCTACGTCAGCGAGCGCACGCCGTCCACCACGAGTTGCACGGCGATCGCCGAGAGCAGCAGCCCGAAGACCCGCGTCAGGAACGAGAGCACCGCCGGGCTCGTGGCGCGCGTGACGCGTTCGGCCACGATCAGCGCGACGCCGACGCAAGCGACGGCCAGGATGATCGCGAGGATCACCGAGCTGTGCCCCGCGAAGCCCGGGTGCGCGCGCCAGAGGACGATCGAGGTCGCGATCGCACCGGGGCCGGCAACGAGCGGTGTCGCAAGGGGAACGAGCGCAATGTCCTCCGGCACGGCGGAGTCGCCCCCGGGGAAGTCCGATCCGCGCAGCATCTCGAGCGACACGAGCATCAAGAGCAGCCCACCGGCGATCGACAGTGAGCCGAGGGAGACGTGGAGGTAGCGGAGCACGACCTCGCCGAAGACCGCGAACCCGAGGATCAGCGCGCCGGCCGCGAGCACTGCGCGAAGCGCGGCTCGCTGTCGTTGCTTCGGAGTGAGGTTGCGTGTGATCGCGACGAAGATCGGCGCGTTCCCGATCGGGTCGGTGATCACGAAGAGCGTCACGAACGTCTCTCCGAAGGCGCGCCAGTTCATCCTGCGCCGAACAATGGCAGCAACGGGGCGAGCGCGACAAGTTCCACCGGCACCGGCGGCCGGAAGTCCTGGCGTCGCAGTTCAAGATCCGTGTGCTCGAGCGGCTCGCCGCGCGGGCTGATCAGGTGCGCGCCGACGACCTCGTACCCGAGCTTCCGCGAGACGCCGAGCGACTGCGGATTTCCGGCGACCGCCCCTGACACCGCCACTTCGGCAGCGAGGCCGCCGAAGGCGAGCTGGAGGACGCCCGCACGCATCTCGGTGCCGAGCCCCTGGCCCTGCCACTCCTTGCCGAGCCACGAGCCGGTGATGACGCGCTTCGTCTCGGCGAAACCGCTCGCTGCGACAGATTGGATGCCGATCGGCCTGCCGCGGTAGAAGGCGACCAGCTCGAGTCTCCAGGCCTCCGGCGCGAATTCCCGGAGCTGCGTGCGGTGGTAGTCGAGCACGCTTTGCTCGGTCAGGTCGTCCGTCCACGGGAACTCGAACGGCATCACGGCGGGATCGTGGATGCCGGCCAACGCGACGCGGCCGACCTTTCGCAGCTCGGTGTCGGTCGCGAGCCGCAACTCGAGGCGCGGCGTACGCACACGCAGGCGGGTCAGGGGATGCGGGAAAAGCGTGTTGAAGTGGCGTTCACCGACGACGTCGAAGCCGAGCTTCGCGTAGAGCTCCCGCGGCCAGTCGTCGGCGAGTGCCTCCAGGTAGACGAGCTCGCTCGTCGCGCGCGCCTCTTCGATCGCGTGCTGGACGACGGCGCGCCCGAGACCCTGTCGACGAAAGCGCGGCAGTGTGTTCACGTCCTCGATCTGCGCGACCTGCCCGTCGCTTCGCACCTCGCAGTAGCCGGCGACCTCGCCGTCGGCGAACGCTGCGAAGAAGCGCGTCGGGACCGCGCGCATGATCAGGCGCTTCGCGTCGTCGAGCAGCGAGGAGATCTCGTCGTCGCCCCACGGCTCGCCGACCGTGACTTCACGGCGGGCGTCCGTCAGCTCGGCGAAGGACACCTCCCGCACCATCGACGTGTCGACGTGACGGTCCGGTTCACGGGCAACCGCCATGATCAGGTGCGGGACGACGGTCCAGCCGTGGCCGCGGAATCCCTCCGCGGTGCGCGCGTCTGGCCGCTCGAGAATCACGCGCTTGTGGAAGTAGTCCTCCATCAGCTGCTCGGCGTCGGCGATGAGTTCGTCAGCAGGCGCGGGCTGCTCGGCGCGAACGTAGTTCATGTCGTACACCTCGCGCACCGACGGCGCGAACAGCCCGACGCCGTGCCTTGCGGAGACGCGTTGTTCGGCGGCGGCGTCCTGCAACGCCGCCCGGAAGGCGTGGATGCGATCGATCACGACCGCCTATCTTGGCGTGAGAGAGGCGATCCGGCGCTCGAGGAACCGTCGTTCGTGCTCCGCGTGGGCGAGTGCGAGCGCGCGTTCGTAGGCATCGACGGCCTCCGCGTCGCGGCCGAGCCGCCGCAGAAAGTCGGCCCGCGCCGAGTGGAAGTAGCGGTAGCCGTCGAGGTCGAGCCGGTCGACGATCGCCAGTCCGCGTTCCGGACCGTCGGCCTCGCCGACCGCAACGGCGCGGTTCAGCTCGACCACCGGTGACCCCGTCAGGCGCGCGAGCTCGCCGTAGAGGGCTGCGATCTGCGACCAGTCGCGCGGATCCTCGGCGTGCAGCGACGCGATCGCCGCCTGCACGACGTAGGGCCCGCGCCCCTGGAGCGCGAGCGCGCGCTCCAACGTGGAGCGGCCCAGCTCGATCTCCGCCACGTCCCAGGCTGAGCGGTCCTGGTCCTCGAGCAGCACGAGCTCGCCGTCGCGGAGCCGCGCGTCGCGGCGGGCGTCGTGGAGGAGCATCAGCGCGAGCAGCCCCTGCACCTCGGGCTCGTCCGGCATCAGCTCGGCGAGCGCGCGGCCCAGCCTGATCGCCTCCGTCGCGAGATCGCCACGGCCGCCGTAGCCCTCGTTGAAGATCAGGTAGACGACCGCGAGCACCGCCGTCAGCCGGTCCGGTAGCAGGTGCGCGGCTGGGATCCGGAACGGGATGCCAGCGGTTGCGATCTTGCGCTTCGCGCGCACGAGCCGCTGTGCCATCGTCGCCTCCGGGACGAGGAACGCGCGCGCGATCTCGTTCGTCGTGAGGCCGCCGAGCGTGCGCAGGGTCAGGGCGACCTGCGCCTCGACCGCGAGCGCGGGGTGGCAGCAGGTGAAGACGAGCTCCAGGCGCTCGTCGCGGAACGTGGTTTCGTCGAGGTCGTCGTCCACGGTGCTCGGCACCTCGAGCAGTTGCGTCTTTACGGCGAGCGTGCGGTCGCGGCGGATCCGGTCGACGGCACGGTTGCGCGCCGTGACCACGAGCCACCCTCCCGGGTTTTCCGGGACGCCGTCGCGCGGCCAGCGCTCGGCGGCGATCGCGAATGCCTCCTGGGCGGCCTCCTCGGCGAGGTCGAAGTCGCCGAGGAAGCCGATCAGGGTGGCGAGGACGCGGCCCCACTCATCGCGGAAGACCTGCTCGAGCAGTGCTACATCTCCACCAGCGGACGAACCTCGACCGCACCGCCCATACGAGCAGCGGGGATGCGTGCCGCCATCGCGATCGCATCGTCGAGGTTGTCGGCTTCGAACAGGAAGAAGCCGCCGAGCGCCTCCTTGGTCTCGGCAAACGGCCCGTCGGTCGTCAGCGAGCTGCCGTTTGCCACACGCACGGTGGTCGCGGTCTCCGCCGGCGCGAGCTGCTGGCCGCCGACGATGCCCGGGCTCTCCGAGACGGCGGCGTACTCGCCGTAGATCGACTTCTGCTCGTCCTCCGACAGGTTCTCCCAGTCGGCGTCGCTCGAATAGATGAGGAGTGCGTACTTCACGGTCCCTCCTTGGAGAAGTTCAGGTCGCCTCTACGACGAACGAGAGGCCCGAAAATCGACACCCGCCACCCGCGCCCTCATCGCAACCGCGAAAGGAAGGTCAGCGCCCCGGCCTTGTCGAGCATGTCGTTCAGGTTGCCGCATTTCGGGCTCTGGACGCAAGAGGGGCAGCCGTCGCTGCACGGGCAGCCGCGGATCATCGCCGCAGTGTCCGCGATCCAGCCCTCGAACTGGTCGAAGCCGCGCTCGGTGATCCCGACACCGCCGGGGTGACCGTCGTAGATGAACACCGTCGGGCGACCGGTCTCCGGGTGGATGTTCGTCGACAGGCCGCCGATGTCCCAGCGGTCGCACATCGCCCACAACGGCAGGATCGCGATCATCGCGTGCTCTGCGGCATGCAACGTGGCGAGCAGCTTCGGCATCTCGTCGAGCTCGGCGAGATGGTGCGGATCGGGCAGGTACCAGATCGCCTCGGTCGCGAACGTCGTCGGCGGCAGCTCAAGGGGCACGAGCTCGATCCGCTCCTGCGACGAGAGCGTCTTGCGCTCGTAGGCGACGATCTGCTCGGTCACCTCGATCTCGCCGAAGACGACCTCCATGCCGAGCCGCCACTCGGTTCGGCGCGGCTCGACGATCTGCGTCATCGTGTCCTTCTTCGCCTGCGTGTACCAGTTGCCGCTGAACGGATCGACGACCGCATACATGGTGTTGAGGTTGAGCTCGCGCACGAGGAACGACTCCCCCATGTGCAGATACACCGCCCCTTCATGGACGGTCGAGTACGCGCGGGAGCGCTCGACGGCGCCGAGCACCGCGCCGGTGCTGCCGTCGACGATGCTGAACACGTCGGGCTCGGAGGAGCGCAGGGACACATGCGCGGCCGGATGCTCCTTGCCGGCCCAGACGATCCCGGCCGGTGTCTGCTTCAGCTCCGGATCGTGGCGGGCCGCATCGAGCGCCTCAGCCCCGAGGATCTCCGCATCGTCGGCGGTGAGCGGCGCCTCATAGGCGGCCGAGCGCACGTGTCCTCCGAGCACGCGCGGGTTCGTGTGGTCGAGGATCGCCGCTTCGACGCGCCGCCCGAGCAGTTTGTCGGGCTCGCGCATGAAGAACTGGTCGAGCCCGTCTTCGCTCGCGACGAGCACGGCGAGGCCGCTGCCGCGTCGGCCCGCGCGTCCCCATTGCTGGCGCAATGACGCAATCGTTCCGGGGAAGCCGACGGAGATCACCGCGTCGAGCAGCCCGACGTCGATGCCGAGCTCCAGCGCGTTCGTTGCCGACACACCGAGCAGGTCGCCCTCGGCCAGACGCCGCTCGATCTCGCGACGCTGTTGCGCGGTGTAGCCGGCGCGATACGGCGAAAGACGGGCGTCGTCACCGAGCCGCTCTGCGGTGAAGCGATGGATCAGCTCGGCCGCCTTGCGGCTCTTGGCGAAGGTCAGCGTCCTCAGGCCGCGCTCGACGAACATCGCCTGCAACCTTGACGCCTCCGCGAGCGCGGACCCGCGCAGGCCGAACTCGCTGTCAAGCAGCGGCGGGTTCCAGAGCACGATCGTCCGCTCTGCGCGCGGAGCGGCGTCGTCGCCGACGACCGTCACCGGCGCGCCGAGCAGCGAGGCGCCCAGCTCGCCGGGATTCGAGATCGTGGCCGACGCGAGCAGGAACTGCGGCTCCGATCCATAGACGCGCGCGAGCCGACGGAGACGGCGGAGGACGTTCGCGACGTGCGAGCCGAAGACGCCACGGTAGACGTGCGCCTCGTCGACGACGACGTAGCGGAGGTTTGCGAGCACGTCGCCCCAACGGTCGTGGTTCGGCAGCAGCCCGATGTGAACCATGTCTGGGTTGGTGAGGATCACGTTCGACCACTTGCGGATCTGCCAGCGCTGCTCCGTCGGCGTGTCGCCGTCGTAGATCGCCGGCTTCAGCTTCGGCACGCGATAGCCGGACAGCGTCCGGAACTGGTCTTGGGCGAGCGCCTTCGTCGGATAGAGGTAGAGCGCGCGCGTCTTCGGCTGCCGCGCGAGAGCGTCGAGCACCGGCAGGTTGAACGCGAGTGTCTTGCCGGAGGCGGTGCCGGTCGTCACCATCACGTGCTCGCCGCGCTCGGCCGCATCCCAGGCGGCGCGCTGGTGTGCGTAGAGCTGCGGCACGCCGATCGCCTCGCGCACCCGCGGGTCGAGGCCGTCGGGCAGCGGCGCGAAGCGCGCCTCGCGCTCTGGCTCCGTCGTCAGGTGCGCGACCTCCTCGCCCTGTAGCAGGCCTTCCCAACGCAGGACGTCGACACTCATCCGATTGATCGTAGAGCGGCGCGATTAGCATGCGCCGGATGCCAAGCCTCGAGCACTTCTCCGGCAGCGATCTCGAGCCCTTCGGCGATGCGATCCGGAGCCACGCGCGCAGCGCTGCGACCATGGAGGACTCGGCGCAGAAGACCGTCGGCTTCCTGTGGTCCGGGTTGGAAGATACGGACGGAAGCCCCGCGCTCGCGCTCATCCGCTTGTATAAGACGCACCCGTACGGCCAGCTGCCGGAGGATCTGCGCCTGTTTGCGCGGCGGCAGCTCGACCACGAGCCCGAGCCCGAGACGCGCTGTCTCACCCTCCTCGCGACGCGCGGACTCGAGGTCGAATGGAACGACCGACGGAAGTCACACGGTCACCAGGCGATCCCGTTTCCGAGCGTCGAATTCGTTCAGCGCCTCCCGATGGTGGCCGGACTGATCAACCAAATCGGTGTCGATCTGGCCGACGTCGTCCGCCCCGACCAGGCGCGCGCCGGCGAACTGGCGCGCAAGAACTACGACGTGTTCCACGTGGCGCAAGCACGCGGGAGCGAGTTCGTGCCGGCGCAAGATTTCGTCGAGGCGCACGGGATCGTCTCTGCGCTCGGTTTCGGCGGCATGTTGTTCTCCGGTGACTTCTACGCTGTTGTCATGTTCGCTCGCGTTCCGATTTCGGCGGGCGTCGCCGATCGTCTCCGCATTCTCTCGCTTGCGACGCGTGTCTCGCTGATGCCCTTCGGTACGCGTGTGTTCGCCTAGAGCGCAAGAGCGGCGGCACAGCCGCGCTCGACGCACACCCTGAGCGGGTGCTCGTCCGCGAACGCCAGCAAGAACGCGGCGGCGAACGCATCGCCGGCCCCCCTCGGGCTCGCCGCAAGGACACGTTCCGGAGCGACGCTCACCCTCTCGACGCCGCGTGCGGCATGCGCTCCTCGCGCCCCGAGCGTCGCGCAGACGATTCCGTGGTGCGCGATGAAGTTGTCGACGACAAGCTCGGGTCCAAGAACAACATCAGCGTCGAACGGGTTCTGGCCCGCACGCTGAAGGTCGACGGCGCGCACGCCGTGAGCGCACGCAAGCGCTGCACCGACCGCGGCGGTATCGAGGTAGCCGGACACCAGCGTCACACGGGCGTCGGGCAACCCCGCAGGAATGAAACCTGCGTTAGCGCCCCGGTCGGCAACGACCCCGCGAGCGATATAGGCCACCGTTCCGGTCACGGCGGCGGTGTCGACCTCGAGCAGCGAGTCGATCCCCGCACGGCGGAGGTCGTCGGCGATAGCCACGCCTGCCGAGTCGTCACCGATGCGGCCGACGACAGCGGCGCGCGCTCCCAGCCGTACTGCGGCGCGCGCGGCGTTGACCGACGATCCGCCCGCGCCGACCCGGATTGCCTCGTGGACGGTTCCTCTGCCCGGCGCAGCCGGAACGTGCACGTCGAGCATCACGTCGCCGACGGCCAGCAGGTCATAGGTCATCGCTGCAGTCTCGCGGTTCGGTCACGTGGCGTTGCGCATGGGCTAGCCTTGGGCCACCGGGGTGCCCTGATCGGGGCTGAGATCACACCCGTTGAACCTGATCCGGTTAGGACCGGCGAAGGGAGACCAACCAGCTGATGGTTCCACGCGTGTTGACGATCGCCGGCTCCGACAGCGGGGGCGGTGCGGGCATCCAGGCCGACCTGAAGGCCTTCGCAGCGGCGGGGGCCCACGGGATGTCGGCGA
Organism: Thermoleophilia bacterium; assembly: GCA_043739205.1. GTDB lineage: Bacteria > Actinomycetota > Thermoleophilia > Gaiellales > Gaiellaceae > PALSA-600. Next base: position 9,072 of record JAYUEQ010000241.1, on the reverse strand, counting down.
TCGTCGCCCTGACCGCACAGAACACGGTCGGCGTCACTGCAGTGCACGAGGTGCCGCCCGAGTTCGTCACCGCGCAACTCGAGGCGGTTTTCTCCGACATCGGCGTGGATGCTGCGAAGACCGGGATGCTCTTCTCCCGCCGTGCGATCGAGGCCGTCGCCGGCTTCCTCGAGGAGCACCCGGTGCCGCTCGTCGTCGACCCTGTGCTGGTCGCGTCCTCGGGTGCGCAGCTGCTCGAAGACGATGCGGTGGAGGCGCTCGTGGCGCGGCTCTTCCCGCTGGCCACGGTCGTCACGCCGAACCTGGCCGAGGCACGCTCACTTTGTGATGACTCATCACAAAGTGAGCGTGCTGTGCTTGCAGAACGCCTCGTCGAGCTCGGCGCGCCTGCAGCAATCGTCACGGGCGGACACGGCGATCCCGTCGACCACCTCTTCGACGGAACGCGTCATGTCGAGATCACCGTCGAACGGCTCGAGGTGGCTGCGACGCACGGCGCGGGCTGCACACACTCCGCGACTCTTGCGGCGCTGCTCGCACGCGGGCTCTCGCTCGAGGACGCAGCGCGCGGTGCGGCGCGCGCTGCGACGGACGCAGTGCGGAACGGATTGGCAGAGCTCGGTGCGGGCGATGGACCCGTCGACGTCCTCAACATGAAAGGAAGAACGTGAAAGCAGGAGATTCGCTGCGGCGGCTGCGCGAGACGAAGCCGCTCGTCCACCAGATCACGAACTACGTCGTCATGAACGAGACGGCCAACGCGACGCTCGCACTTGGCGCGCTCCCCGTGATGGCCCATGCGCGCGAAGAAGTGGAAGAGATGGCCGCGATCGCGGGCGCGCTCGTCCTGAACATCGGCACGCTCTCGCCGCACTGGGTCGAGGCGATGCTGCTCGCGGGACGCGTTGCGAATGAGCGCGGTACCCCGGTCGTGCTCGATCCCGTCGGGGCGGGCGCGACGACGTATCGCACCGAGACCGCAAAGAGGATCCTCGACGAGCTCGACGTCACCGTCCTGCGCGGCAACGCCGGCGAGGTAGCGACGCTCGTCGGTATCGACGCTGAGGTCCGTGGTGTCGAGTCGATCGGCGGCGGCGGTGACCCCGCAGCGCTCGCGCGCCAGGCGGCACGGCAGCTCGGCCTCGTCGCCTCGGTCACCGGGCCGGTCGACCATGTATCCGACGGTGAGACCGTGATTGCGATCGCGAACGGGCATCCGTTCATGGCGGCGATCACCGGCACGGGCTGCATCTCGAGCGCGCTCACCGGCTGCTTCCTCGCGGTCAACCGCGACGCACCCCTCGCGGCCGCCGCCGAGGCGCTCGTGGCGTTCGGCGTCGCGGGAGAGGACGCGGCCGTCGGCGCGAAGGGGCCTGGCTCGTTCCACGTTGCGCTCTACGACGCGCTGGCCGCACTCGATCCCGCCACGCTCGACGGGAGGGCTCGCATCTCGTGAGGGTGCATGCGATCGTCGCTGACCTCGATACGGCGCGGCAGGCGGTTGCGGCAGGCGCGACGGTCGTTCAGCTGCGCATGAAGGCGCCGACCGCCGAGATCGTCGCGCGAGGTCACGGTTTCCGCGATCTCGCAGCCACGTTCGTCGTGAACGACGACGTCGAAGCGGCGATCGCCCTCGGCGCCGACGGCGTGCACCTCGGCCAGAGCGACGAAGGTGCGGATGCAGCTCGCGCGGCAGGGCTGCTGCTCGGACGATCCGCCTCGACGCTCGAGCAGGCGCTCGCCGCAGACGCGGACTATCTCGGTGTCGGGCCTGTCTGGGAGACGTCTTCAAAGGAGGATGCCGACCCGGCGATCGGACTCGAAGGGCTCCGTGCCATTTGCGCCGCGGTGGGCGTCCCGGTGGTCGCGATCGGTGGCATCGACGCGTCGAACGCGGGCGGGTGCATGCACGCGGGCGCGGCCGGCGTAGCGGTGATCCGCGCCGCGACCGATCCAGGATTGAGGAGGGCCGTTGACGCAGCTGTCACAGCTGGGTGAGCTCGGATTGCTTGCCGAGCTCGAACGCCGGGGGCTGATCGCGGGCGTCGAGCATGACGCCGCCCTTCTTGGCGAGAGCCTCGTCGTGACGCAGGATGCGCTGGTCGAGCATGTGCACTTCCGCCTCGACTGGCTCGACTGGCAGGCCCTGGGCTTTCGCGCTGCCGCGGTGAATCTCAGCGACCTTGCGGCGTCGGGCGCGACTCCGCGCGCGTTGCTCGTCACGCTGGCCGTGCCCGGCTCAACACTCACGGCAGACGTCATCGCGTTCTACGAAGGGATCGCGGAGGCAGGCGTTCCCGTCGTCGGCGGCGACACCACGTCCTCCGAGTCGGTCGTCGTCTCGATCACGGCGCTCGGCCACAGCCCTCGTGTGCCGGGCCGCGCTGGTGCCCAACCGGGCGACCTGCTCGTCATCACCGGCCCGCTCGGGGCCGCGGGCGCGGCGTTCCGGGCGCAGCGGTACGCGCCGCCGCCCGTGCGGCTCGAGGAGGGGCGGCTGCTCGCGGCGACGGCGCACGCGCTGATGGACATCTCCGACGGCATCGCAATCGATGCGGGGCATATCGCGCGCCGTTCAGGCGTGCGCTGCGTGATCGATCTGGACGCGGTCCCGCTCGCCGACGGGGCGACGCTCGACGATCTCGGGTTCGGCGAAGACTTCGAGTTGCTCGCCGCGGTCGACGAATCAGCAGGGTTCGCTGTCGTCGGACGCGTCGAAGCAGGCGAAGGCGTCGTCACGCTCCGCAACGGCGCGCCGTACGCGCTCCGCGGCTGGGAACACTTCTCGGGCGGCTAGAGCGTCTTGCGCGGGTAGCACTCGTCGACGAGCCAGCTGCCGCGCACATCGTGCAACTCGCACGCGTACACCTGCTGACCGGCGTTCTGACCCGCCTTCGTCGTGTTCGGGAGCACAAGCGCGTCGAAGCCAAGGATGTCCTTGTACTGATACGTCAGCGTGAAGCCGACGGTGCGGAACCCGGCCGCAGGGTATGGAACGACGGGAAGGTTTCCGCTCAACCAATCCGCACGCGAGGTGCCGCTCCTCATGTGGGCGGTGGCGAGCGGCCACGACGCCGCGAGGTCGCGGCGGATGACTGCGCTCCGCACGAATTGCGAGAGCGTCGAGATCGCGGCTGCCTTCTGCGCTTCGGTCGCCTTGACCGTCTTCGGCGGATGGAAGACCTGCGCCCTGCCGTGCTCGTTGATCGGGGTCGCTGTCGAGTGACCGGTATTGCGCACGAACACGAGCAGAAACGCGACGATGAGAACGACAACCGCGGCGATCGAACGCCGGAGCAGGCGCATACGCGCCCGGTGCGATGCAGGCAGCCTGATCACGGCGCCAGCGTAGCGCCGCTCTGGCGGTCTCCTACCCCGCGGCGTACGTCGGCTCGGCCGAGATGACCGCCGTCAGCGCACGGTCGAGCGGTACCGAATTGAAGCCGGACGTCGCGAGGAACACCATTCGCGATCCCGACGGCAGCGCCGAGAACGTGTAGCCGAGGCCGCCTCCGACCGGGGTGCCGGCCGCGTCGAGCAGGACGATCGAAAGCTTCGCGTTCGTGAGTGTCATCGCCGGCGTGCTATTCAGCACCTCTCCGTCGACCTCGCCCACCCAACCGGCGTCGCCCTGTGCGGGGACGATCCGCACGTTCGCGAACTCCGGCATCGTGTGCTCTTGCTTCAGCTGGTGCGCCCCGAGGCGGATCGTCAACTCGAGCTTTGCGACCGGCACCTGGGTGCGGAGCGACAGAGAATCTCCGAGCGCGTAGGTCTGTCCTGCGCCGACGAGCGGGACGGTACGCGTGGCCGTTCCGATGAGCTCGCCGTTCGCCGCAACCATGTTGACGAGCACGTAGACGTTGATCGCGTCCTGGGTCGCGGATGTGTTGCGCAAGAACATGCCGTAGCTGAAGGTGCTCCCGGTCCCGAACCTGTCCGGTCGCTGGGAGAACCCCTGCTTGTCGGCGACGACACGGGGTGCGTCCGCCCCCTGCGTCCCCTTCGCGGCGGCAACGACGAACCGACCCTTGCCGACGACGTTGAACCACGCGCAACGCACGTACCAGGTGCCCGCGCCGACCGGCGCGGTGCGCGGGACTAGGAGCGACCAGGTGAGCTGTCCTCCGGTGCGCGTCTTCTTCGTGGTCCCACTCTGCATCGTGTGGTCCGCGTACGTCACAACGGGTGTGCAGAGCTCGCTCGCCTTGGCGTGCACCTTGATCACGAGCGCTTGACCGCGAATGACGCTGGGTGTCCTCGCCGCGGGCGCGGCGGCGGCGGTCGCCGCGCAGAGCGCGAGTCCGGCGATCGTGAGCATGGCGAACAGGCGGTGCGGCACGGAATCCCCCAAACAGTCGTGTCCGTCCGCCCCCGGTCGATGGTCGTATCTGATGGTGGTTGGCCCGGTCCCCGGTTTCCTCCCCCTTACTAGGGATTAGAAATAGGGAGAGAAGGTCTTTACAAAGTGCTTTTTCGCGCGCGCGCCGTAGACGGTCTCGCGGAGCTCACCGCCCTCGAAGAGCATCACTGTGGGCAGCGAGAGGACGCCGTACGCATCGGCGGTGCGCGGGTTCTCGTCGATGTCGAGCTTCACGAACTCGACGTTGTCGGTCGTTTTGGCGAGCTCATCGAGCGCGGGCTCGATCGCCTTGCACGGCCCACACCAGGGGGCCCAGAAGTCGACGACTACCGCCTTTCCGGCCTGCAGCACGTCGCGCTCGAACGTCTCGTCGGTCACGGAGCGCATCACAAAAGGCTTGATGTGGATTGGGGTGCTTGCGGAGCCACCATCCGTGAGTGCCCTAAATTCATGTCAAGTCTTTCTGGCTGAACCTGAGCAGCGGGACGCGCCAGATCGCCTCGAGCACGACCGACCTGCTCATCTTCGACTGCCCGGCTTCGCGGTCGACGAACCTGATCGGGATCTCCACCACCTTGAAGCCGGCCTGTTTGGCGCGGTAGGTCAGCTCGATCTGGAACGCGTAGCCGCGCGGGGTGACCGCGTCGAGGTCGAGCCGCTCGAGGACCGCGCGGCGGAAACACTTGAACCCGCCGGTCGGGTCCTTGACGCCCATGTGGAGAAAGATGGCCGTGTAGACCGACCCGCCCCGAGAGATCAGCCGTCGCACGAGGCCCCAGTTCCGCGTGCTGCCGCCCGGCACGTATCGCGATCCGAGTACCAGATCGGCGCCGCTCTCGGCCGCCTCGATGAGGCGCGGCACGTCGGCAGGATCGTGCGAGAAGTCGCAGTCCATTTCGAGCACCAGCTCAGCGCCGTCGGCCAGCGCACGGTGGAACCCTGCGATGTAGGCACGACCAAGGCCCTCCTTCTGCTCGCGATGGAGGACCTCGACGAACGAGCGCTCGGCGGCGAGCGCGTCTGCGATTTCGCCGGTGCCGTCCGGGGAGTTGTCATCGATCACGAGCACCCGGTCGCCTTCGCGCAGGACGAGGCCCAGGGCATCGATCATGCGGAGGAGATTCTCGCGCTCGTTGTAGGTGGGAAGGCAGACGGTCGCGCGCATCGGCGCGCCTATGATCGCTGGGATGGCCGAGCTCCCGCGGAATGACCAGCTCGCGGAGCAGTTCGAGCTCCTGGGCGACCTGATGGAGCTCGAGGGCGCCGACGGCTTCCGGATCTCCGCCTATCGGAAGGCAGCGGCTCGGATTCGCGAAACGCCGACTTCGGTCGCGCAGCTCGCGCTCGACGGCAAGGCGAAGCAACTGCAGGACATCGGGAAGACGATCGAGGCGAAGATCGTGGAGGTCGTCACCGACGGTGAGATTCACGCTCTGACCAAGCGCAAGGCGGAAGTGCCGGCCGAGGTGGCGACGTTCATGCGGCTTCCTGGCCTCGGCCCGAAGACGGCGCGCCGGATCTGGCAGGAGCTCGGGATCACGACGGCCGTCGATCTGAAAGCGGCGGCCGAAGCGCACGAGCTGCGCGGCCATGCCGGCATCGGGCCCGGCACCGAGGAGAAGATCGCCGCTGCGCTCGCGCGGCCGCAGGCGACGGAAGGCCCGCGCCGCGCGCTGCTCGGGACGACGCTGCCGAAGTTGCGCGGGGTCGTCGAGGAACTGCGGGAGCACCCGGCCTGCGTCGAGGTGTCGATCGCAGGCTCGGCGCGCCGGATGCGCGAGACGGTACGCGACCTCGACATCATCGCGACCGCGACCGACGCCCAGGCGCTCGTCGACTACTTCTGCACGCTGAAGTGGGTGGTCGACGTCGCAGCGAAGGGCTCGACGAAGGCGACGGTCGTCTCACACGACGGTCTGCGATTCGACTTACGCGTCGTTCCTCCGGAGAGCTACGGCAACCTGTTGCAGCACTTCACCGGCTCGAAGCACCACAACGTCGCGCTCCGGGAGGACGCGGTCCGTCGCGGCTTCTCGGTCTCCGAGTACTCGGTGACGGAGGTCGAGTCCGGAACCGAGCACACCTTCGCGACGGAGGAGGAGGTGTACCGCTTCCTCGGCTACGACTGGATCCCGCCGGAGCTGCGCGAGAACAGCGGCGAGCTGGCTGCTGCACGCAAACGCGAGCTGCCGGTGCTCGTCGAGTTGAGCGACCTGCGCGGCGACCTGCACACGCACACGACGTGGTCGGACGGAAAGGACTCGCTCGAGGACATGGTTGCTGCCGCGCAGGCGCGCGGCTATGCGTACTACGCGATCTGCGATCACTCGCAGCGGCTACGCGGCGAGCTGTTGCACCAGCAGGCAGAGGAGATCGACGCGCTGAACGAACGTGTGGCGCCGTTCAGGATCCTCAAAGGCGTCGAAGTGAACATCAGGCCCGACGGCACGCTCGACGTGTCGGACGAAGATCTCGCAACGCGCGACTGGGTCGTCGCGTCGGTGCACTCGCGCTTCGACCACAACCCGACCGATCGCGTCATGGCGGCGATGGAAAGCCCGTACGTCGACGTGATCGGGCATCCGACAAATCGTCGGATCAGCACGCGCCAGCCGGCGCCGATCGACGTCGAGCGCGCGATCGAGAAGGCGCTCGAGACAGGGACTTTCCTGGAGATCAACTCGCAGCCGGACCGGTTGGATCTGACCGACGTGCACGCGCGGGCCGCGCGCGAGGCCGGCCTCAAGCTCGTGATCGACTCCGACGGCCACCAGATCGCCGCGCTGGACTACGTCGAGCTCGGCGTCGGTCAAGCGCGACGCGCCTGGCTGACGAAGGACGATGTGCTGAACACGCGCACGTGGAAGCAGATCGAGAAGCTGAAGAAGAAGCGATGACGTTCAGAGACGATCTCGATCTCGCGGCCGACTGGGTGGATGAGTACTTGCGCCGCGTCGGCGAGCTGCCCGTAGCGGCGCAGATTGCGCCAGGCGCAATTCGCGCGTGCCTGCCCGATTCGGCGCCGGAGCAAGGTGAGTCGTTCGAAGCGATGCTGCGCGACCTCGACGAGGTGATCCTGCCGGGTATCACCCACTGGAACCACCCGCGTTTCTTCGCGTGGTTTGCGAACACGGGCTCCGAGCCGGGGATCCTCGCTGAGCTCCTGATCGCATCGCTGAACGTCAACAACATGACGTGGCTTTCCTCGCCGGCGGCGACGGAGCTCGAGGTGACGGTGCTGGACTGGCTCGCACAGCTGCTTGGCCTCCCGCGAGGATGGCACGGCCACATCGAGGACACCGCGTCGACCGCGACGGTCGCCGCGCTTGCGGCTGCGCGCACACTCAAGCCCGGCGGTGTCGTCTACGCGTCGGAACAGGCGAACTTCAGCGTCGAGAAAGCGGCGCGGCTCGTCGGGCTCGAGTTTCGGAAGGTCGAAGTCGACGCGGCGTTCCGCATGCGGACCGACTTCCCCCTCGACGACGCAACCGCGGTCGTCGCAACGGTCGGCACGACGGGCACGACCTCCGTTGACCCTGTGCCCGAGCTGGCTCGGCGCTGCGAGGAGGCGGGCGTGTGGCTCCACGTCGACGCCGCGTATGCGGGCTCGGCGTGGGTGTGCGACGAGTTGCGCTGGAGCATGGAAGGGGTCGACCGCGCGGACTCGGTCGTCGTCAACCCGCACAAGTGGCTGTTCACGCCCATGGACTGCTCGACGCTCTGGACGCGCAGGCCGGAGGCGCTACACGAGGCGTTCGCCCTCGTGCCGGACTACCTGGCGGAGACGCAAGGCGCGGTCGACCTCAAGGACTTCGGCCCCGCGCTCGGCCGCCGGTTTCGCTCGTTGAAGCTGTGGTTCGTTCTTCGCTGGTACGGCGCCGAAGGATTGCGTGCGCTGATCCGCGAGCACGTGCGGCTCGCGCAGCTGTTCGCGGAGCTCGTCGAGGCCGAGCCGGGCTGGGAGGTCGTGGCGCCGCATCAATTCTCGACCGTGTGCTTCCGCCACGTCGAAGGAGACAACGATGCGATCGCGCGCGCGGCCACGGCGACGGGCGAGCTGTTCGTCGCATCGGCGATGCTGCGCGGCCAGTCAATCATCCGGCTCGCGATCGGGAACGCAGCGACGACTGAGGCCGACATCCGCCGCTCGTGGGAGGTGCTCCGCGCATGCGCGTAAAGGCGGTGATCTTCGATCTCTGGGAGACGCTGATCGACTGGGACCGGGACTCGGCTGCGCGGATGCTGGAGGAGGTCGACGCGCTCGTCGGCAACGGGTTCGCGCAGCGGTGGGACTCGTCCGATCTCCGCTACGTGGCGCCGATTCGCACCGCGCTTGCCGAAGCCGAGGTGCCAGAGGAGCTCGTCGAAGAAATCTGCGCGCTGCGGCTTCGCTACCACCGCCGCTCGCTCGTGCCGCGCCCGGGCGCAGTCGAAACCCTGCGCCGGCTGCGCGAGGGCGGCTATCTCGTCGGGCTGATCACCGTGTGCAGCGAGGACATCGAGGTGCTCTGGCCGGAATCCGCGTTTGCGGGGCTCTTCGACGCGGAGATCTTCTCTTCGCGCGTCGGTCTGTCGAAGCCCGACCCGCGCATTTATCTCGCCTGCTGCGAGGCCCTCGGTGTCGAGCCGCATGAGGCCGTGTTCGTCGGCGACGGCGCGAACGACGAGCTCGATGGGGCTCGCCGCGTCGGCATGGACGCGATCCTCAT
>JAYUEQ010000240.1:0-10097 GCA_043739205.1 Thermoleophilia bacterium | reverse complement strand
GCCGAAACCTGACTGGAGCCTGACTAAGGGTGTGCGGTGCGCACGCGCGCTGCCCTACAAGACGCGAAAACCGCCACGTGTGCGGCGGCTTTCGTAAAGCGGATGAAGAGACTCGAACTCTCGACCTTCTGCATGGCAAGCAGACGCTCTAGCCAACTGAGCTACATCCGCGAAGGCGTCAGTATAGCCGGGGTCAGGACAGGCCGAGACGGGCTGCCATCGTCCCGGCGACCGCTTGCAGACCCGAAAGTGGCCTGATCATCACGGTGAATCTCTCGATCTCACCGGCCCCGTTCTCCTCGAGGATGTCGATCCCCTGAAGGTCGCGGTCGCCGACATTTGCCTCGAAGAAGAGGATCGTCGTCGAGCCGTCGCGCCACTCGTTCGTGTAGCGGAAGTTCTCGAACACGGTCGCGACGAGGCGCAGGATTCCCTCGACCTGCTCCTTGCCGTGGTAGGGCTTGTGGACCGCCGGGCTGCGGAACTCGATGTCCTCGGCGAGCGTCGCGACGGCGGCATCCTCGTCGCCTGCTTCGATGGCGATGCCAAACGGATGAGTGACGCTCATGCGGCGTCCAACGCGTCGTTGACGAGCTTGTCCGCGAGCTCGTTGTGCGCGCGCTTCACATGGCGATACTCGACGTTCCGGAGCCGGCGCGCAAGCGCCGTTGCCTCGTCGAAGAGCTCCCGAAGTGCCTCGTTCTTGACGCGGTACTCGCCACGCATCTGCTTCACCATCAACTCGGAGTCGGAGACGACCTCGACGTCAGGCACGTGCAACTCGACCGCCTTCTGCAGGCCGGCGATCAACCCGCTGTACTCCGCGACGTTGTTCGTCGCGGTCCCGATCGCCTCGCCCTCGGCCGCGAGCACCGTGCCGTCCTCGGACTCGAGCACGAAGCCGTACGCGGCCGGGCCTGGGTTGCCGCGCGCGCCGCCGTCGGTGAAGAGGCGCGCCTTCACGAGACGAGCTCGTACACGTCGAACGCCGGCTCTTCGTAGGGATGCGCGGCGCGCAGCGCGGAGACGATCTCGTCGTGCCGCTCGGCGGGGAAGACCGTCTCGAGCCGCAGCTCGCTCACGCGCTCCTCCACCCCGGGCCGGCCGATCGCCGGGTCGGTTCCCTCACCGCCGAAGAAGGTCCCGGTGCCCTCCGTGTACCACGAGCACCGCTCGTAGGCGCCGATGCGCCCCGCGCCCGCGGCAAAGAGCGCGCTGCGCACGACCTCGAGCGACGCGGGCGGGACGAAGACGACGAGCTTCCGGTTCACGAAGTGAACCTAGTTGTTGTCGATCTGCGCGCGCTGCAGCTTGCCGCTGTAGTCGACGTAGACCGACTTCCACTCGGTGAAGACATCGAGCGCGGCCTGGCCCGCTTCGCGGTGGCCGTTGCCCGTCTGCTTCATGCCGCCGAACGGCAGATGCACCTCGGCGCCGGTCGTGCCGGCATTGATGTAGGTGATGCCGGTCTGCAGGTCGCGCATCGCCTTGAACGCCTTGTTCACATCGCGCGTGAAGATCGACGACGACAGCCCGAACTTGACACTGTTCGCGGCGGCGACGGCTTCCTCGAACGAGTCGACCGGAATCAGTGCGGTCGTTGGGCCGAAGATCTCCTCCTGCGCGATCCGCATCTGCGGGTCGACGTCGGCGAAGACCGTCGGGCGGTAGTAGAAGCCCTGGCCGTCGACGCGCTCGCCGCCCGTGAGCAGCTTCGCGCCCTCGCCTTCACCGATCACCGTGTAGGAGTGGATCTTCTCGACGGCCGCTTCGTTGATCACGGGGCCGATCTCCGTGTCGTCCTCCCAAGGCGCGCCGATGCGCAGCTTCTCCGCGCGCGCGACGAGCTTCTTCTGCAGCTCCTCGTACACGCCGCGCTGCACGATCACGCGCGACGCTGCGGTGCAGCGCTGGCCGGCCGTGCCGAACGCGGACCACACGATGCCGTCGACCGCAAGGTCGACATCGGCGTCGTCCATGACGATGATCGCGTTCTTGCCGCCGAGCTCGAGATGAACGTGCTTGAGCTCGTCCGCCGCGTTCTTCGTCACGAGCACTCCGGTCTCGCGCGAGCCGGTGAACGTGATCACGGGCACGTCGGGATGGCGCACGAGCGCGTCGCCGGCCTCTTCGCCGAAGCCGTGCACGATCTGCACGACGCCCTCGGGCAAGCCGGCTTCGTGCAGCAGGTCGACGAAGCGCTGCGCAAGAAGCGGCGTGTCCTCGGCCGGCTTCAGGACGACGGTGTTGCCACAGACGAGCGCGGGCGTGATCTTCCACGCGGGGATCGCGATCGGGAAGTTCCATGGCGTGATCGCGCCGACCACACCGACCGGCATGCGCACGCTCATCATGAACTTGTCGCGAAGCTCCGACGGCGTCGTTTGGCCGAAGAGGCGCCGACCCTCGCCGCCCATGTAGTAGCTCATGTCGATCGCTTCCTGGATGTCGCCGCCGGCCTCCGCCTTGACCTTCCCCATCTCGCGAGTCATCAGGTCGGAGAGGCTCGCCTTCTCGCGCTCGAGAACCTGCGCGAAGCGGAAGAGGATGTTGCCGCGCTCGGGAGCCGGCACGAGGCGCCAGTCCTCCCACGCGGCCTTGGCCGTTTGCACGGCACGGTCGACGTCGGCGGCGGTCGAGCGCGTGAAGTGCTCGATCACCTCGCCGGTCGAGGGGTTCAGTGAGTCAAAGGTTGTGGTCGCCATGACGGCGATCGTAGCGCTGGGAAGCCGCTGCGCTCCGGACAGACTCGCGAACCTGGTTTGAAGGGCGAACCAGGGTCAGTTCTCGCCCGGAATGTTGGTATCCGGGAAGGTTCCCCGAGCACGGGCGCGGCGGCGATCGCGGATCTCGCGCTGCTCCTTGAACTCGGCATCGCTCGAGCCGTCACGGCGGTTGGGGCCGTCGCGGCGGTCGACGATGACCGTCACATTCGGGTTGTCCTTGTAGTACTCGACCATCTTCTCGAAGAGGTCGCCCTCGAGCTCCTTGGGGATCACGCAGTAGATCACGGTCTCACTATAGGAACCACAGCCGACAGCGCCAGAGGCGTCGGCTAAAGCCGGGCGATGTCCGGGACGACGCGGCCGTCGTCGTCCATGTGGGCATTCCACGCTGTAAACGAGGTTTCGAGCTCGGACGGATCGTGGCCGCGACCTTCCAGGCGGACAGGATTCTCCGACTCTGGGGAGACGCGGTACTGGTACCAGGAGATGTCCCAGGCGACGGTGACGACGACCTCGGAGTTGACACCCGAGAGAACGACCACCGACACCTTCGGCGTGCCGAGCGACCTGCCGATGCCGCCGACCGTGCGCCGGTACTGCGAGGCGTTGAAGAGATCGGCCGCGCCGATCATGGCCTGCTCGTGATCGGAGAGCCGGCGCAGGATCGGCTCGGAGACGATCGTCTCCTCCGACGCGCGCTGCCTGCCGCCGAGCAGCCCCGAGAGCCAACTGCCGTTGCGCCGCCTCCGCTCCGGGAAGGCGACGGGCGTCGTCGGCGCGCCCTCACGAAGCCAGCCGTACTCGACGGCGTGCTCGGCGCAGAGCGGACAGACGTCGACGAAGTCGTTCCCGCCGTTCGGTGAGAACCGAATTGCCTTCTCGCCCATCAGCAGCCTCCGTTCGCAGATCGCGCACGAACGGTCGACGGTGACTCGCGTGACCCGGGTCATGGGTCGAGCGTAGCGACTCGAGGCCTCGGAGAGGCCCCGTTGCAGCGCTTTTGGGCCTATTTGGTGATCTTCTGCGTGACGTACGCAGCGACGTCGTTGATCTGAGCAGTCGTCAGCTGGCCCTTGAACGACGGCATCCCGGCGCCACCGTTCGTCACCTGCTTCACGACCACCGAGACCTGCTTCGCCGAGGGAATCGTCGTCAGGTCCGGCCCGCCGTTCCCGCCGCGGCCCAACGCGCCGTGACATGTCGAGCAGTTGCTCGCGAAGACTTGCTTGCCGGCCGCAACGCTCACCGTCGCCGGGGCGGCGGGCTTCGCGGGCGCGGTGGGCTTGCCCTCGCCGGCGTGCCCGACGCCGGAGCCTACGCCCGGCGCGGCGACCGGGCCGAGGAGACCGTCCAGGGAGAACAGCCACAGGTTGTCGCCGTGGGGCGTCGCCGCGAGCGCGTTCCCGGCGGCGTAGAACACGACGTACTCCTTGCCGTGGCGACGGAAAATCGTCGGGGCATCGTTCGCCCCCGCGCCGGTCTGGAAGCTCCAGAGCAGCGTGCCGCTGGTCGCGTTGTAGGCCTGAAGGCGCCCGTCGTTGCGCCCGATGAAGACGATGTTGCCGGCGGTCGTCGCCGAGCCGGCGTAACACGCTTCGGCCCAGTTCTTCTGCCAGACGATCTTTCCGGTCGTGGCGTCGATCGCGGTAAAGGTCCCGGCGTTCGCGCCGAAACCGCCCGCGATCGTCAGCGTCCCGCCGATCGCAATCTGCGCGACGGACGCTTTCCTGGCCGCCCCGACCGGACCCGCGGTGTTCCCGGTGACGCCACTCTGGGCGCACACGTAGAACATGTGCGTCTTCTGGTTGTAGCTCGACGGCTGCCAGTTCGTGCCGCCCTGCGGGCCGGGCGTCAGCACCGTCAGCGTCTTCCAGTACGGGGTGTACATCTGAGTCGCTTTGATCGCCTTCGGCGGCGCTCCCGTTTTCGACAGTTCCTTCGCGACAGCGACCACTGCGTTGTACTGCGCTTGCGACGGGGCGTGCGGGACGACCGGGGCGTACGGCGGAATCGGTTGCGTCGGCCAGGTCTTCTGGTCGGCGTTTTGCGGGACCGCCGTTTCCGGCGTCGGGAACAGCGGCTTGCCCGTCTCCCGATCGAGGAGGTACAGCCAGCCGGTCTTCGATGCCTCGCCGATGCCGTGCACGTCGTTGCCGTTGACGTGGGCGTCGAAGAGGACCGTCGGGCTTGGGGCGTCGTAGTCCCAGATGTCATGGTGCACCATCTGGTACCACCACTTCAGCTTCCCGGTCTTGTAGTCGAGCGCGACCAGCGAGGCGGTGAACAGGTTCTTGCCTGCCCGCCGGCTGCCGTTGTTGTCCGGGCCTGCGTTGCCGGTCGAGAAATAGAGGAGCCCGAGCTTCGGGTCGACCGACGGCGTCTGCCAGACCGGCGCGCCGCCCACCTTCCACGCGTTGCCCGTCTGCGGCCACGTGTCGTGGCCGGTTTCGCCCGGAGCCGGAATCGTGTAGAAGCGCCACAGCAGTTTGCCGTTCGTCGCGTCGTAGGCGGTCACGCTGCCACGGGTGCCGAACTCGCCGCCCGAGACGCCCGTGATCACCATGCCGTCGACGTAGAGCGGGGCACCCGTGACCGAGTAGCCGTCCTGCCAGCGGGCGACCGGCGTGCTCCAGGCGACCTGCCCCGTCTGCTGGTCGAGCGCGACGAGCTTCCCGTCGAGTTGCCCGATGTAGACGCGACCGTCGCCGATCGCGACGCCGCGGCTCTCCCAGCCACAACACACGACCGAGATCGTCTGGTCGAGATGTGCCTGGTACTCCCAGAGGATGTCGCCCGTGTCAGCGTTCACGGCGAAGACGTCGTCCTGGCCGGTTGGGACATAGATGATCCCTTGGTATTCAAGCGGCTGGCTCTCGCCGGAGTACTTCGCCGCGACGCCGGACTGGCGAAGATGCGCGAGCCAGACACCCTTCAACTGCGAGACGTTGGAGGCGTTGATCTCGTCGAGGGCCGAATAGCGCTGGTTCCAGAGCGAACCGCCGTTCGTGATCCAGTTGTCGCTCGCTGTGGCGGCGAGGTCGCTCGTCGAGAACCTCGGCGCGGGATGGATCAGAGCTTTCGCGGCCAGCGCCGGCGTCTCGATCACGGTCTTCGTCTTCTGGCGCTCGCTGTGACCGAGCACGTAGCCGATCACACCGGCAGGAACGAGCAGCACGACGAAGAGGAGCCAGATGCCGATCTCCAAAAATCCGTCCCTTGCGCTGCGACGCATCAACGCCCCTTTTACCGGGGTGCCCCGACCTGAAACCAGAGGCCGCTAGGCGGGCACCGCTTCCTTGTCCTGCTTCGCGGACTCAATCAGCTTCTGGGCGATGTGCGCCGGGACTTCTTCATAGCGGAGGAACTGCATGTGGTAGTCGCCTCGCCCGCCGGTCAGCGAGACGAGCGCCTGGTTGTAGGTCAGCACCTCCGCCATCGGCACCTCGGCTTTGATCAGCGTCATCCCACCTCTCGGCTCCATGCCGTGCAGGCGGCCACGGCGCGAGTTCAGGTCGCCGTTGATCGCTCCGACTGTCTCGTCGGGCACGGTCACCTCGAGCTCCATGATCGGCTCGAGCAGCGTCGGCTGCGCCTTCTCATACGCAGACCGGAACGCCATCGAGCCCGCGATCTTGAACGCCATCTCCGACGAATCGACGTTGTGGTAGCTGCCGTCGACGAGCGTGACGCGAACGCCTTGCACCGGCGCGCCCGCGAGCTCGCCGTGCTGCAGCGACTCCTGAATGCCCTTGTCGACCGCCGGCCGGAAACCATGCGGGATCACGCCACCGACGATCTTGTCCACGAACTCGTACCCAACGTGGCCGTCGAGCGGTTCGATCGTGATCACGCAGTCGCCGAACTGCCCGCGGCCGCCCGTCTGCTTCTTGTAGCGGCCCTGCGCGCGCGCCTCGCCCTTGATCGTCTCGACGTACGGGACGCGCGGCTGATGCAGCTCCATCTCGACGCCGAAGCGCCGCTTCGCGCGCTCGACGGCAACCTCGACGTGCACCTGGCTCATCCCGGCAAGTAGCTCCTCCCCGGTCTGCGCGTCGCGGCGGAGGTGCAGCGTCGGGTCTTCCTCCGCGAGCCTGCGCAACGCCTGGGCGACCTTGTCCTCGTCGCCTTTCGTCTTCGGTGTCACCGCGAAGCTCATCACGGGCTCGGGGAACCCGAGTGCCGGTGGTTCGAGATCGTGCTCGGCGTCGACGAGCACGTCACCCGTCTGCACGTCCTTCAACTTCGCAACCGCACCCAGGTCACCGGCGCCGAAGCTGTCTGCTTTGTTGTGTTCCTTCCCGTCGAGCGAGACGAGCGAGCCGAGCCGCTCCTTCGAGTGGTCGCGATGGTTGACGAGTGTCGTGTCGGAGCTCACCTCACCGGCGTACACGCGGAAGATCGAGATGCGCCCGGCGAACTGGTCGGCGACGGTCTTGAAGACGAATGCCGCGACCTTCGCGTCCGTCTCGATCGGCGAGCCCTTCTTTGCAGGGCTCGGCACGCCTTCGACGATCAGGTCGAGCAGCGCATGTGTCCCGAGGTTCTTCGTCGCGACCCCGCAAGCGACGGGATAGATCAGATCGCGCGTAACGGCGTTCTTCAAGGCGGCGGCGATGTCGGCGGCGGGAATCTCTTCGCCGCCGAGATAGCGCTCCATCAGCGCTTCGTCGGTCTCGACGACGGCGTCGAGCAGTTTCGTGCGGTACTCCTCAACGGTCGCGGCGAGATCGTCCGGAATCGCGACCGGATCACCTTCGCGCCCACCAGCAGGGTCGAGGTACGCGCAGTTGTGCAGCAGGTCGACGACACCGGTCAACTCGTGCTCCGCGCCGATCGGCAGCTGGATCGCGATGCATCGATCGGAGAGCTGCTCCTGCACCGCGCCGAGCACGCGGTAGAAGTCGGCGCGCTCGCGGTCGAGCATGTTCACGAATACGACGCGCGAGAGCTCGAGCTCTTCGGCGCGGTTCCACACGCGCGACGTGTTCACCTCGACGCCCATCACACCCGAGACGACGACGAGCGCGCCTTCCACGACGCGCAGCGAGGCAACGGTGTCCGCCTGAAAGCCGGAGTCGCCGGGCGTGTCGATCAGGTTGATCTTGCGCCCCTCCCACTCGAGGTTGACGAGCGTCGCCGAGAGCGACATCTGCCGGCGCTGCTCATCCTCCTCCCAGTCGGAGACCGTCGTGCCCGCCTCGATTGTCCCTAGCCGGTTCGTCTTTCCCGCCTGGAAGAGCAGCCCCTCGATGAGCGAGGTCTTGCCCGTGCCGCGGTGGCCGACGACGGCGACGTTGCGGATCTTCCCGGCTTCGATGGACATCGTGGCCTCCTGGGTGAGCGCGACTGGTCGCGCCAAATCCTATGCCGCTGCGTGACGCGGCGAGAAGCGCGTGAACAACACCATCGCGACCGAGGACACCGTCGCCGCGGCGATCGCTGCGAACCATGGGTCGAAACGGTCGGTTCCCGCGAGGAACCCGTGCATCGTTGCGAGCCCCCAGACCGCCAGGGTCAGATAGTGAACGCGGCGCCAGAGCTTGTGCGGGAGCCGGGAGCGGAAGAGGTTCGTGATCCCGACCGCCGCCATCAGCTCGGCCGCGAGGACGCCGAGCGCGACCGAGAACGGCCGATACGGCGAGGAGAACGGCACGAGCTCCTGTTTCAGCGAAATCGGCACGACCGTGTCGAGCAGCAGCGCACTGCCGTGCACGACGATGAAGATGCCCGCGAGGAGCGCAAGGAACCGGTGCACCTCCTCGACGGCGAACCGTGGCCAGGCGAACTTGGTGCGCCCGGCCATCAGCGCCCCGAGGACGACCGACGAGGAGAGCAGCAGGTAGGCGACGAGCCCGGATGAGCGAGCGATGTACCAGGTGGTCGCGCTCATGCCGCCACCGCCTTCGGGACGGACTGCAGCCAGCGCGCGGTGAGCGTGACCTCACCCGTGTGGTCGACGAACCGGCCGGCGAGCCGGCGACGGTCGAGCCATGACGGGCCGGCGCTCCCGAGCAGGAGGGCTGCCTTCGCCGCGACGTCCGCGCTGTAACAGGACTGCGCGGCCACCGTGACGTCGCGCCACGGCGAGGTCGACGGTGATCCGGTCGCCGGGTCGATCAGGTGGTGCAGCCGGACGCCGCCACGCTGCCAGGCCCGCCTGGCGACGCTGCTCGTCGCGAGACCGCCCCTCTCGAGAGTGATGGTGTCGCCGCCGGGCAACCCCACCACGAGAGGGACGGTCGTCGCGATGTCTCCTCCGGCCGCTACCCAGCCGTCACCGAGGAGGTCGACCGCGTCGTCGACCGTCTGGCCCTTGACGACGCCGTTCAGGTCGAGGATCACGGGCTCCGCCCGCAAGAGCGCCTGTCCGCGCAGCGAGAGCGCGTGCAAGGAAGGAACGCGCACCGGCTCGACCGCGACACCGTCGAGAGGGAGGCAACGGAAGTCGCGGTCGTAGCCGGCAGCGATCAATGCGCCGCCGGCGGCTGGGGTGACCAGCTCGCCGGTGGCGCGTGCCGCATCGAGTGCCAGTGACAGCATCGACGCGAACTCCTCCGAGACCAGCATCAGCCCACGGGGAGAGGCGTTGACGCGGCTCAACTCGGAGGAATCGTGGAAACGAGAGAAGCGGCGGTCGCGCGCTTCGAAGAGGGCCTGCACGTCGTCGAGCGGCGCCCCGTCCGGCAACAGCACCTCGGTGCCCATCGAGCGGAAGCCGTTCATGACCCGCTGCTCTGGACCTGGGGCGCCGCGGTCTGCGGCGCGGGGCTGATCGTCGCGCTGCCGAAGCTGGTCGCTGTGCTTGCGGTGCTCGCCGCGGCCGTTGCGACGGAGGTGCTCGCCGTCGTGTGCGTCGCCGGGTGGGACGCACGCACTGCGATGCCGAAGGCTGCGAACGCACTGATGGCGACGGCGCTGATCGAGTACCGCGCGACTTTGAGGCGGCGACGGGCGAGTTGCATGCGGGAGGGAGGTGCCATGCCTCCAGCGTGCTCGCGTCGCCTAAGCCGGCGCTAAGACGGAGGTACGGGTCTTCTAAGGATCAGACGCGTTGCGCTGCGCCGGAGAGCCGGGCCTTGAGGCGCAGGATCGCCTTGGTGTGCAACTGGGAGACGCGCGACTCGGTCACGCCGAGGACCTCACCGATCTCGCGCAGCGTCAGCTCCTCGTAGTAATAGAGCGTGACCACGAGCTTCTCCCGCTCGGGGAGCCGGGAGATCGCGTCGGCGAGCGCCTCGCGCATCTCACTCTCGTCGAGGGCATCCTGCGGCCGCGGGCCGGCCGTGTCCTCGATCGAGTCGAGCAGCGAGACCTGGTCGCCCTCGCCGGAGACCGACCAGAGCTCGTCGAGCGCTGCGATCGAAGAACGTG
>JAYUEQ010000239.1:0-19993 GCA_043739205.1 Thermoleophilia bacterium | reverse complement strand
GGGGACGCGCGGTATCCGAAGGCGGCCTTCTTCGCCTACGCGCATCCGGCTCCCGATGGGCTGTCGGACGCGGAGCTCTCACCGGCCGCCGCGCACTGGGACGCGACGCTCGGCGAGTTCATTCTCGACTGGGATGACATCCGCGAAAGCCCGGACCCGCACCGTGCAGCGCTCGACTTCGCCCGCACCGCGGTCCTGCACGGCTGTGCAGCCTGCGACTGGGACGGGCAGTTGGCCGCCAGTGTCCGAAGCGTGCCGCCTCCCATTCGTTAGGGTGACGGCGCTTTGGCTCTCGAGCGCCCACAGATCGACAAGCCGGAAGGCGACATCCCCTTCGAGCTCGGCATCGAAGACCTCCTGATCGGCGACGGCGCGGAGGCGACGAGCGGCCAGAAGGTGACGGTGCACTACGTCGGTGTCGCGTTCCGGTCGGGCGAAGAGTTCGACGCGTCGTGGAACCGCGGCCAGCCGTTCGAGTTCAGGCTCGGCAAGGGGCAGGTGATCCCCGGCTGGGACGCGGGCGTGCAGGGCATGAAAGTCGGCGGCCGCCGCAAGCTGACGATCCCGTCCGCGATGGGCTACGGCGCGCGTGGCGCGGGCGGTGTGATCCAGCCGCACGAGCCGCTCGTGTTCGTCGTGGATCTGCTCGCGCTCGACTAACACGGTTCGAAACCCATGAATCTGGTTCGGCTGACGCCGAATCAGGTTCAGACCGCGATAACGTTGCACGGAATGGCGGAACGCGACCCTCGTAGCAGCGACCCCGACGACTGGTTCGCCGATCCCGCACGTGCGCCGTCTCGCCGCGCGCGACAGGCGGCTGACACCGGAGCTGATGACGATGACTGGATCGCGGGCAACCCACGCTCGCGACGGGCACGGCCCGCGTTCGCGGCGTCCTTGCCCGACAACTGGGTGCCGCTCGCAGGAGTTGCGGTTCTCGTGATCGTGTTCCTCGTCGCGGTGCTCGCACTTCTCGGCGTTTTCAGTTCGAGTGCGAAGCAGACTCCGGCGATCGCACCGGTTACGACGACCCAGGTGACGTCGCCAACAACGACGCAAGCGGCTGCGCCGACCGTTTCCGCGCCGGCCACCACGCTCAAGCCTGGCGATACGGGTGTGCAGGTCAAGCGCCTGCAGCGCGCGCTCGCGCAGCTCGGCTACTCGGTGGGCAAGATCGACGGCGACTACGGGGCGTCGACGAAGACGGCGCTCGCGCAATTCCAGACCGCATCCAAGCTCACCGCCGACGGCCTCTTCGGTCCTGCGACGCGGACCGCACTCATTAAGGCACTGCGAAGCGGCTAATCGAGCACGGGCGCGCGCACGATGCGCGGGTCAGTGAAGACGTCGAGGTCGTCTCTGCTCGGCGAGGAGAACTCCGAGATGACGGCGCCCTCCTCCCCGGCCTGGAACCAGTGCAGCGTGTCGGGTGGGATCGTGAACTGCTCTCCGGGTTGCAGCGTGATCTGCTCGCCGTCGACCCACAGGTCGACGCTCCCGCGGCGGCAGCGGAACGTCTCTTCTTTGCCCGGCGTGCCGTCGAACGGCGGGTGCCGGTGCTCCGGGCAGGTCTGGCGCGCGTAGAGCACGAGCTCCTTCGCGCAGTAGCGATCCGTGTTGACGTAGACGAGCAGCATCAGGCCGGTCTCGCGGAGAGCGCCGAGCCCGAAGTCGGCGACCTCGATCCGACCGCGTTCCTCCCTGGTCAGCTCGATCCCGGTCGCAGCGAACTGCTCCGCCGCATAGGCGACTGCCTCATCGTGCTCTGCGCGTGTGATCACCCCCGCGTAGTGTAAGACGCTGCCGCGGTGATCAACCAAAGGAGCAATGGTGAAGACAAGTCTTGGCATCTGGGCGTTCGGTGGGATGGCGACGCGGTTCAATCCCGGCGGGTACAAGCCGGAGCTCGCGGGCGCCCCGACGGTGCAGAAGGTGCGCACTGCGGTCGAGGGCCTTGGCGACCTGATGGACGACTACGAGTTTCATTATCCGCAGGAACTCAGCAGCGAGAACCTCGAAGACGTGCAACAAGCGCTGGACGGGCACGGGATCTACTGCATCTGCAGCGGGTTGCACCTCGACCCGCGATTTGCGAAGGGTGGGTTCTCCTCGCCTGATGACAAGACGCGTGCGGAGGCGCTGCGGCTGACCTTCGAGGCGATTGATCTCGCTGCGGAGACGGGCGCGCACATGATCATCTGGCCGGGGATCGAGGGTTACAACTATCCGTTCCAGACGCCGTACACCGAGTCGTGGGCGCGGTTCATCGACGGCGTCGGCGAATCCGCGAACCACGCGAAGTCGAAGGGCGTCACCGTCTTCCTCGAGCACAAGAACTCGGAGCCGGCGATGAAGATCTTGATGCGCAACATGGGCATGACGCTGCACGTGATCCACAAGCTGCGCACCCAGGGCGTCGACAACCTCAGCGTGAACATGGACTGGCAGCACCTGATCATGAACGGCGAGAACCTCGCCGAATACGCCGCCCTGCTCGCGGCCGACGGTCTGCTCGGCCATCAGCACGCGAACTCGGGCTGGGGAACATTCGACGATGACAACATGGTCGGCGCAACGGCGTTCATGGAGACGATCGAGCTGGCGATCGAACTGCATCGCGCGAACTACGGCGCGAACGGCGAGCGGCTCGGCTTCGACCTCTACCCCTACACCGAGGACGCCGTCGGCGCCGTCAAGCGCTCGGTGCTGCAGTGGAACTTCATCGAAGGCGTCGCGAAGAAGATCGACGGTGACGAGCTCCGCAAAGCACAACACGAGAAGGACGCAGTCCGCGCCTACGAGCTCGTCTACGCGGCTCTGGGGGCGTGAGCGACGAGGCGCTGATCGGGATCGACGTCGGCACGACCGCCGTCAAAGGCGTTGCCATCTCGCCGCGCGGCGAGGTGCTTGCGTTGGCGGAAGAGTCGTACCCGGTGTCGACGCCCCACCCCGGTTGGTCCGAGCAAGACCCTGAGGACTGGTGGCGCGCGACGCAAGCGTGTCTCGCGCGGCTCCCTGAGGGACCGATCGGCTTCTCGGGTCAGATGCACGGGCTCGTCACGCTCGACGCGACGCAGCAACCGCTCCGCCCGGCGATCCTCTGGAACGACCAGCGCACGGCAGCCGAGTGCGAGGAGATCGAAGAGCGGATCGGGCTCGCGCGCCTGGTAGAGCTGACCGGCAACCGCGCGCTGACAGGCTTCACCGCGCCGAAGCTGCTGTGGCTGCGCACGCATGAGCCGGAGGCCTACGGCCGTATCGCGCACATCCTGCTGCCGAAGGACTACGTGCGTCTCCGGCTCGAGGGCGAGCTCGCAATCGACGCGGCGGATGCATCCGGCACGCTGCTCTTCGACGTTGCACATCGCCGCTGGAGCGATGAGGTGCTCGCCGCGCTTGACATCCCGCGCGAATGGCTGCCGCCGTCGTACGAGTCGACGGAGGTCGCGGGCGCAGGCGATCAGGCAGCCGGCGCGCTCGGCGTCGGGATCGACGAGCCGGGCCCGCTGTCTGTCGTGCTCGGCACGTCAGGCGTCGTCTTCGGCGTGCTTCCCGGCTACAGCGCCGACCCGGAAGCGCGCCTGCATACGTTCTGCCACGCCGTCCCCGGTACCTGGCACGCGATGGGTGTGATGCTCTCCGCGGCGGGCTCGCTGCGCTGGCTGCGCAACGTGGTCGGCACCGAGGAGTCGACGCTTGTCAGCGAAGCCGCAGCGTGGGAGCCAGGCGCAGAGGGACTGCTTTTCCTGCCGTACCTCACCGGCGAGCGCACGCCGCACGCAGACCCCGGCGCCCGCGCAGCGTTTGCGGGGCTCACCGTCCGGCACGACCGTGGGGCGCTCACTCGCGCGGTGCTCGAGGGCGTCGCCTACGGCTTGCGCGACTCGCTCGAGCTGCTGAAGGAGCTCAGCTTCGCAGCGAGCGTCGGCCGCATCTCCGGTGGCGGCGCGCGCAGCGAGCTGTGGACCGAGATCGTCTCGACGGTGCTCGGCATCCCGCTCGAGCGGACAGCGGTCGACGAAGGCGCGGCCTACGGCGCGGCGCTGCTTGCCGGCGTTCGCTCGGGTCGTTTCGCGGACGCGCATGAAGCGGTCAGCGAGTGCGTGCGCGTGACCGGCCGCGTCGAGCCGAACGCCTCGTGGACGAAGCTGTACGACGAGGGCTACGAGCGCTTCCGCGCCCTCTACCCCGCGATTCGGCCTTTCAGCTAACGGCCGATCCCGATAGTGCCGGCAGGTCGGTTCTTTCGATGAGCCGGGATCTCCCGGCGAGAGGACGCTCGCCAGGCCCAGCGGCATCAACACATGCAATAGATGATTCGGCGGGATGCGATTGTTTCTGGCCGTCGTGAACCTGGCCCACGCGACCGAGCCGGTGCTTGGTGGTGGTCTCATGGCCGGTCTGGACCCTTCAGGGGTCTGACCCTGATGGTGACGTTTCGAGTCGAGGCCGCCGGCGCATGGCCGAAGCGCCGCTGCGCATGGTTGTGCGGCCGTGGTGTCTCGTTCGGCCATCACCCGGGTCTGACCCCGGTGGTGTCCTTTACGGTCGGGGTGTCACAGACCATTTCGCCCCGCGACCAGCCGTCTCTCCCGGAGGCGCATCCCGGAGACGCTCGCGCGAGCGTCTCCGGGTTTTATGTTGAGTCACCACAAACTTGATTGCGACCCTCGGAGCAACACTTTGTGTTGAGTCACCACGAAGTCGGTTGGCCAGGGTGCGCTGGGGAACACTGCCGAATGGGATCGAGATCGCATATGAGGCGAGATGGGCGCGCGGCCTAACCTTTCAAACCAACACCGCGCCTTGCGACTGGGCTCACGCCGATCTCTGAAGCCAACGGCACAGCCCAGTTCGGCTAACCGAGTTCGGGCAGCAGGTCGGCGATCGAGTCGACGATCCGCGACGGCCGGAACGGGAAGCGCTCCGCTTCCTCGCGCTTCGTCGACCCCGTCAGGACGAGCACGGTGTGCATGCCCGCCTCGATGCCGGAGACGACGTCGGTGTCCATGCGGTCGCCGACCATCGCCGAGCTCTCCGAGTGCGCCTCGATCGCATTCAGCGCCGAGCGCATCATCAGCGGGTTGGGCTTGCCGACGAAGTACGGCTCGACGCCCGTCGCTCGGCTGATCAGCGCGGCCACCGCGCCCGTCGCTGGAAGCGGACCGTCCGGGGTCGGGCCGGTCGCGTCGGGGTTCGTCGCGATGAATCGCGCGCCCTTGGCGATCAGCCGAATCGCCTGCGCGATCCGCTCGAAGCTGTAGGTCCGCGTCTCGCCGAGCACGACGTAGTCGGGATCTCGCTCGGTAAGCGTGTAGCCGTTCGCGTGCAGCGCGGTCGTCAGCCCGGACTCGCCGATCACGAACGCCGTGCCGCGTGGACGCTGGCCGGCGAGGAAGTCCGCCGTCGCGAGCGCCGACGTCCAGATCGACTGCTCCGGCACCTCGAGGCCGCTCGCCGCGAGCCGCGCCGCGAGGTCGCGCCGTGTGTAGATCGAGTTGTTCGTCAGGACGAGGAACGGGATCTTCAGTTCCGTCAGGCGGGCGATGAACTCGCCGGCTCCCGGGATCGGGTGCTCCTCGCGGACGAGCACGCCGTCCATGTCCATCAACCAGGATTTGATCTCGCGATGCTTAGTCACACTGCGAGGATCGCAGAACTTCGAAACCCGTGAATCTGGTTCGGCTGAAACCGAATCAGATTCAGTCCTGATCCCATTCACCTCTTAGTCACCCGTCCTTCGGGGTGGTCCGGCAGGATGGCGGGGTGATGCCGCCTGAAAGGCGCCCGCGCCGTCGCGTGCGGAAACGCCGCCGAATCCTTCCGCGCCTCCTGATCGCTCTCGTGATTGCGCTCGCCCTGGGGACGATCGGCGCGATGCTCGCGCGGAGCAGCAAGAAGACGGCCACTTCGGCGAAGACCGTCCAGAGCACAGCGCCTGCTCACGCCGACACCGTTGCCCAGCGGGTGCAGCGCGATCTCACCGAGAAAGTGACGGGCTCGCTGCCGGCGGCACTGATGGATCCCTCGTACGTCGCGAGCGGCGGCGGCATCGTGCTGCTCGGCGGGCTCAATGCCGCAGACACCTCGGTCGACACGGTGATCGCCGCGGGCTATCACGGCGGCCGCGTGATCGCCCGCCTCCCCTCGGTTCGCCACGACACCGCCGCCGCCGTGATCAATCGCAACATCTATGTGTTTGGCGGCGGCAACGGCCCTTCGCAGCTGAGCGACATCGTGCGCGTCGACCCGAGGGCCGGCCGCTCGACACTCGTTGGGCGCCTTCCGGCGCCGAGTTCCGACTCGACCGCAGCGACGATCGGCGGCACGGCGTACGTCGTCGGCGGCTACACCGGGACGCGCTGGCTCGACACGATCGTCGCCTACCGACCGGGCACGGCGGCACACGTGGTCGCGCATCTGCCGCACACGCTCCGCTACGCGGCCGTCGCCGCGGTGGGCAGTCGCCTGGTGATCGCCGGCGGCTCGCTCGAGAACGGAACGGCGAGCGACAGCGTCCTTCTCTATGTGCCGGCAACCGGAAACGTCAGCAAGATCGGCACGCTGCCCACGCCGACGACCCACGCGGCCGCGGCGGCGATCGGGAACGTCGCCTACGTGATCGGCGGCCGCGGCGCCTCGACCGGAACGCCGACAACCGCGATCGTTGCGATCGACGTCGCCGCGAAGAAGATCCGCGCCGCCGGGCAGCTGCAGAGCGCGCGCTCCGACCTCGCCGCCGCGACCGTCGGCTCGCGGATCATCGTCGCCGGCGGCAAGGGCGCAAGCGGAACGGTCGCTACGATCTCGCAGCTTGCACCCGGCGCGCGGTCGACGAGCGCGGCCGCCGGAGCGACGCACACGATCGACCTGACGAACGT
Source organism: Thermoleophilia bacterium (assembly GCA_043739205.1). Taxonomy (GTDB): domain Bacteria; phylum Actinomycetota; class Thermoleophilia; order Gaiellales; family Gaiellaceae; genus PALSA-600. The sequence continues at coordinate 13,109 of JAYUEQ010000239.1, read as the reverse complement.
CTACGCACACGACGGCGTCAACAAGATCGCGCCGGCAGCGCGTAGCGCGAAACAGCTGATCTACGTGCCGAACAGCAAGAGCGACACCGTCGACGTGATCAACCCGCACACATACAAAATCGTCGACCACTTCGCCGTCGGCGGCCTGCCGCAACACGTCGTCCCGGCCTGGGACTTGAAGACGCTCTACGTCACGAACGACACGGGCAACAGCCTCACCCCGATCAACCCCGTTACCGGCAAGCCGGGTGCGACGATCCCGGTTGACGATCCGTACAACATGTACTTCACGCCCGACGGGCAGTACGCGATCGTCGTTGCCGAGCGCTTGCGGCGGCTCGACTTCCGGGACGCGCACACCTTCCGGCTCCACCACTCCGTCGACGTGCCGTGCACCGGCGTCGACCACATCGACTTTTCCGCTGATGAGAAGTATCTGATCGCAAGCTGCGAGTTCTCGGGACAGCTGGTGAAGGTCGACGTGAAGAGCGAACGTGTCCTCGGCACGCTCAACCTCCCCGACGGCAGCAGCGGCATGCCGCAGGACGTGAAGTTGTCACCCGACGGCAAGGTGTTCTACGTCGCCGACATGCACGCGAACGGGCTCTGGAAGATCGACGGCCGGCGCCTCAAGGTGATCGGTTTTCTGCCGACCGGTGCGGGCGTGCACGGTCTCTACCCGAGCCGCGATGCGAAGTACCTCTACGCGACGAACCGCGGCGAGGGGTCGATCTCTGTGATCAGGTTCCGGACGGGCAAGGTCGTCACCAAGTGGCGCATCCCGGGCGGTGGCAGCCCCGACATGGGTGGCGTCTCGGCGGACGGCAAAGTGCTCTGGGTGTCGGGCCGCTACAGCGGCGTCGTCTACGCGATCTCGACGCGTAGCGGCCGGCTACTCGCGCGCATCCCGGTCGGCAGCGGGCCGCACGGCCTGAGCGTCTGGCCGCAGCCCGGGCGCTACTCGCTCGGGCACACGGGAATCTTGCGTTAAGAACTGACGCGTTCCGAGAGCTCGCGTGAGCGCTCGGTCGCGGCGGTGATCGCGTTCAGAAACGCAGCACGCACACCGGAAAGCTCGAGCTCGCGGATCGCGCGGGTCGTCGTTCCGCCCGGAGAGGTGACGTTCTCGCGCAGCTCCACCGGGTGCATCCCCTCGTCACGAAGGAGCAGCGCGCTGCCAAACATCGTCTGGACGACGAGCTGCGTCGAGACGTCCCTGCTCAGGCCGAGCAGCAGCCCGGCCTCGATCATCGCCTCGGCGAGCAGCGCGAAGTACGCAGGCCCGGAGCCGGAGAGAGCCGTGACCGCGTCCATGTCGTACTCCGCAACGCGCACCACCGCGCCTAGATGCCCGAGCGCATCGGCGGCAAGCGCGATGTCCTCTTCGCGCGCGTCGTGACCGCCGCAGAGACCGGCAATCCCTTCGTGAACGAGCGCGGGCGCGTTCGGCATCGCGCGCACGACGCGCGCGCCCGGCGGCAGATGTGCCTCGATCGACGCAGTCGTCACGCCGGCGGCAACCGAGAGCAGTGTCTGCGCCGGCGTCAGCTCCGCCGAGATCTCCTCGAGCACCGCCTCCATGTCCTGCGGCTTGACCGCGACGATCACGAGCGCAGCACCTTTGAGCGCAGCGACGTTGGATGACTCGGCGACGACGCCGTACTTCTCGTGCAGCTCAGCGAGCCGCTCGGGACGACGCGCCGTGACGACGAGATCGTCCGTCGTGCGCCAGCCGGAGCTGAGGAACCCGCGCAGCATCGACTCGCCGAGGCGGCCTCCACCGAGGATCGCGATACGCGTGCTCATGCACCCACTCTAGACACGAGCTCCACGACATCGCCAATGGCGATGCGACCGGGCGCCTCCACCCAGCAGTCGAGAGCGACCGAACCGGCGAACGACCTGACCACGTGCTTCAACACGGACGGATCCTGCTCGAGGGTGTCCGGGTCGAAGGTCGTCATCACGCAGCGCGCCCTCCGCTTGCGGACTCCGATCACCAGATCGCCGATCCTCAGGTAGGAGCCCGGCCAGCGTGTCTCCCCGAGCTCCTCCACCCCACCGATCAGGATGTTCGGCCGGAAACGACGGTGGTCGACGCCGACAGCTTGTGCCATCCCGTCGGTCAGGACCGTCAATGGCAAGACGTCGTAGCGCTCGCCGTGATCCTCGCCGTGAAAGCGGATCAGCTCGACGTCGGGGCCTGCCACGGCCCGCACCTTGGCGAGCGCGACCGGCGACGTCCACGGCGACCCGTCGACCAACGGCTCGCCGTCAGGCCCGAGCGTCCCGTTGAGCCCCAGCAGGCCGGGGCGGTATCGCGACGTCACGACACGGCCACTGCCATCGCGCACATGCACCAGCCGGTCGCCCTCGACACCGTCGAGGCCGACCGCCACCGATTCGAGCCGCTCGCCCCGCAGCGACTTGACCGGATACCGCCACAACTCCGCAACGTGCATGTAGTCGTAAGCGACCGTTCAGGTGTCGATATTCCCGGGTCAGGTAGAACGTCCGTCGTGAAAGACGTCCTCCTGGTGCTCTCGGCGTTCCTCGCGAGCGCGGTCGAGATGGTCGAAGCGCTGACGATCGTGCTTGCCTCCGGGCTCGCGCGCGGCTGGCGCTCCTCGCTGATCGGTGTCGCCGCCGCGACGGCGGCCCTGACCGTGGTGGTCGCCGTGCTGGGACCGGCGTTGACCGTGATCCCGATCGATGCGCTGCGGCTCGTCGTCGGCGGCCTGCTCCTCACCTTCGGGTTGCAGTGGCTGCGGAAGGCAATCCTGCGGGCGAGCGGCTTCAAGGCACTGCACGACGAGGAGGCGATCTTCGCCAAGGAGCTCCGTGAAGCGGAAACGGCGCCGCGCGACGAGCGGGCTGCGATCGACTGGTACGGCTTCACGCTCTCGTTCAAGGGCGTGTTCCTCGAGGGGCTCGAGGTCGCATTCATCGTGCTGACCTTCGGCAGCACGCAGAAGAACATCCCGCTGGCGGCGCTCGGCGCGGCGGTTGCGATCGTGCTCGTGGCAATCATCGGTGTCCTCGCACGCGCGCCCCTCGCCCGCGTTCCGGAGAACACGATGAAGTTTGCCGTCGGCGTGATGCTGACGACGTTCGGCATCTTCTGGGGCGCGGAGGGAGCGGGCGCGCATTGGCCCGGCAGCGACGCAGCGCTGCTCGGCGTCCTCGCGTTCGTGATTCTCCTGTCGCTCGCGCTGGTCGCCCTGCTGCGCCGCAGGCACGCCGAACTGGTGCCCGCATGAGTCACATTGCGGCATTCGGCCGGTTCTGGTGGGACTTCGTCGTCGGCGACGACTGGGTCGCCGCCGCAGGCGTGATCGCCGGTCTCGCGCTCACCGCCGCGCTCGCAGCGTGGTGGGTGCTGCCGATCGCCGTCGCGATCCTGCTGACATTTTCGCTCGTCCGTGCGACGCGTCGGTAGTTCCCCCGGATGCGCGCACGAGCGTCGTGCGGCAGCTTCGTCCTCATGAAGTTCGCCTTCGTGATCGGGCGCGCGCCATCGCCCTCTCTTGCCGCTCTGCTCGACCAACTCGCGGCCGAGTTGATCGACCGCGGCTGGCAGCGAAGCGCAGAAGATGACGCGAAGCTCATCGTGAACGTCGTCGACACCGACGCGCCGCGCCCGTTCCGCCGCCACGCACGCGGGACGTACGCGGCCACGATCTACGACGGGCCGTCGGACGAGGCGGAGGCAATCCTCACCGCCAGTTACCCACTGCTCGTTCGGTCACTCGCGAACATCGTGCTTGCGAACGTCGGTGACGCCGTCTGGTTCACGACGATGGAGCGCGGCAACTACCGCGCCTCTGGCTCACCGCTCGCCACTGTGGTACTCGATCGGCTCCTGCCCCTCGCAACGGCGCGGCTCGTGATCGAGAACGAGTTCCGCCGCGACCTCGAAGCCGGGCTCTGGGAGGGCGACGCGCAAACGGCGGAGATCGCCACGGCCGGCCGACGGATCGACGAGCTCGGGCTCCTGCCGGCGCCGTTCCCGATCGAAGACCTGCTCGACGAGCACGATCTCCGTCACGTCCACCGGCTCTACGGGATTGGCGGGCTCTCCTACGGCAACCTCTCGGCCCGTAAGGACGAACAGCGCTTCTGGATGAGCGCATCGGGCGTCGATAAGACTCAACTCGACATTCCGGGACGCGACATCCTGCTCGTCAGCGACTACGACGCGGAGCGCGGCGTGATCATCCTGAGCGTGCCGCCCGATGTCGAGCCGCGACGCGTGTCCGTCGACGCGATCGAGCACTGGATGATCTATCAGGCCCATCCCGAGGTCCGCGCGATCCTGCACGTCCACGGGTGGCTCGACGGGATCCCGACGACGGAGTTCAACTACCCCTGCGGCACCGAGGAACTTGCGATCAGTGTTGCCGACGCGATCGCCGAAGCCGATGACCCGGCCCACGCGGTCATCGGTCTCACGAACCACGGCATCACGGCAACGGGCGACAGCCTGACGGAGATTCTCGATCGCATCGGCGCCCGCCTGCGGGCGCAAGTGCCGATGGCCTGAACCTCAGGCTGCGGGCAACCGGACGACGAAGTGCCCGCTCGCGCCGGGAAACGCCTCGACGTCGCCGGAGACGGCGCGCGCGAGCCGGCGTGAAAGCGCGAGCCCGAGGCCGGCGCCGTTGTCGCTCGAGCGGCCGGCGCTGCCGCGAACGGCGGGCTCGAAGATCACCTCGTGCTCGTCTGCAAGGACGCCCGGTCCGTCGTCGTCGACTGCAAAGAGCACCGAGGAGCCGTTGCGCGTCACGCGCACCTCGACCTTGCCGCGGCCGTAGCGAAGGGCGTTCTCGACGACGGGATGGAGGATGCGCTCCGCAATGTCCTGGTCGACCCCGACGCGCACGCGGTCGGTTGTCTCGACGAGCTCGAGGTCGACGCCGCGCGACGACGCGTCATGGCTGTGTGCCGCAACGACGGCTTCGGCGATGTCGACGGCACTCGCGACACCCTGCGGCTGCGCGTCGTGCTGCGCCGCGGAGACGAGGGTCTCGACGATGCGCTCGATGTGCTGCGCGTTCGCGAGCACAGCCTGCAGGCTTTCGCGGTAGTCGGACTCCGAGCGTTCTCGCCGCAGCGCGAGCTCGGCCTCGGCCATCAGCTTGGCGAGCGGCGTGCGGAGCTCGTGCGACATCTCGGCCGAGAAGCGGCGCTCATGCCGCAGGCTCGCCGCCAACCGGTCGAGCAACCCGTCCAACGTTGCGGCCAACTGCGTCAACTCGTCATGCGGCTCGCCGAGCGCGAACCGCCGGTCGATGTCCTCCTCGCTCCACGCTCCTGCCTGTTCGGTCATCTGCGCGACTGGGCGGAGAGCCGTGCGCAGGAGCCACCACGCAGCAACGCCGGTGATCGAGAGAAGAACGACGAACAAGCTGAGCGAACCGATCAGCGCGGTTCGCTGAGTGTGGTGATACGGCGCGAGAGAGATCCCGGTGACGAGCGTGCCGACGCGAATCCCGCCGTGGACGATCGGTACCGCGTAGAGACGTTCGTCCGCTTCATCCGGCACGTTCACGAACTGCCTCGGCCCACCCGCAAGTGAGCGAGCCGTGCGGGTTGTCGCGGCCTTGGCACGCGGCTCCTCGACCGGCGTCGAGCCGCGGAAGATCCACACGCGGCTGTCGCCCAGGGGGTCGTCCCGGGTCTCGGCGACCTTGATCGTGTCGTGTCCGCTCACGCGGATGAGAGCCAACTCGGACGACGCGCGCGAGCGGAGGAGTGTGTTCGCGTCGCGCGAAGCGGCGTGCGCGAGCAGGACGTTGAAACCGATCGTCGCGACACCCAGAGCGACTGCGAGCGCGCCGACGACGACGAGCAGCAGGCGCGTGCGCACGCCGCGGAACGGCGGCAATCCGGTCACTCGAGGATGTACCCCACGCCGTGCACGGTCGTGATCCCGGGAGTGTCCGGGAGCTCGCCGAGCTTCTTCCGCAGACGCGCCACGTAGGCGTCGAGCGTGTTGTCGCGAACGCGCGCACCGTGCGGCCAGCCGGTGCGCACCAGATCCTTTCTGCGCACGGTTGCGCCCTGGCTCGCGACGAGCTTCGCAAGAAGTCGGAACTCGGTCGGCGTCAAAGAGACCTTCTGTCCGTCGGCGGAGGCGATGTGCGCCACGGGATCGAGCCGTAGGTTGCCGACCTCGATCGATGTGTCCGCACCCGAACGACGCATCAACGCCTGCAGGCGCGCGACGAGCTCGGCGAACGCGAACGGCTTCGTCAGATAGTCGTCGCCACCGGCACTGAATCCGGTGACGCGGTCGGTGAGCGCATCTCGTGCGGTGAGGAACAGGATCGGCAGAGACACACCCTGCGCGCGCAGTGCCTGCACGACGTCGCGACCATCGGTGTCGGGGAGGCCGATGTCGACGATCAGGAGGTCGGGTGCATCGGGCTCGAGCCGCGCGAGCAGCTCTGCCCCGCTCCCGACGCCGACCGTGTCGAATCCCTCCTCCTGCAACCCACGCAGAAGCACACCTCTCAGGTCCAGATCGTCCTCGACGACCATCACCTTTGCGCCTGTCACAACCTCAGCGTAGCTCCGTGCAGGCGCCTCGTCCCGCGCCGTTCAGGGGCCATTCACCCAAGCTCTGTCACGGTGCGCCCACCGTGATCCGCATTTCCCTCCTGCTGCTCACGTGCACCGCCCTGGCCGCCTGCGGCTCCAAGAAGACCCAGGAGCCCGCTACGACATCGGTGGTCACGATCGCGACGACGAGCGTCGCCACGACAACCGGTGCATCCGCCCCCGGCGCGCTGCAGGCCGAGGTGGCGTCGGCCGGCGCGGGCGACATTCCCGACAACCAGGTGTTCGTCGCCTACAGCGATGCGTCGTTCAGCATGAAGTTCCCGGAAGGCTGGACGCAGTCAGGCAACCGCGACAACGTGACGTTCCGCGACAAGAACAACATCGTGCGCATCGTGATTGCTGCGGGCAGCACTCCGACCGTCGCGTCGGTCAAGAACGAGATCGCGGGCCTCACAGCTGCACGATCGATCGGTACTCCGACGAGCCTGAGTCTCGGCGGCGTACCTGCCGTCAAGGTGACCTATGAGACGACGAGCGCGCCGAATGCCGTGACCGGAAAACGCGTCACGCTGACCGTCGACCGCTACGAGCTCGCGAAGGGCGGCAAACGAGCGATCGTCGATCTGGGCTCACCCGTCGGTGTCGACAACGTGGACGCCTACCACTTGATGATCCAGAGCCTGCGGCTCAAGTGACCTCGCTCTATCGCGAGCCTGAGGCGCGCGAGGAAGTGGTTCCGGCGGCGCTCGAGTTTGTCGACGCGTTCAAGATCTATCGCTCCGGTCCCGCCGAAACCGTTGCGCTTCGCGGCCTTGACCTGCGCATCGAGCCGGGCGAACTGGTCGCCGTCTTTGGCCCCTCCGGTTCCGGCAAGAGCACGATGCTCCGCCTTGCCTGTGGGCTCGAGCAGCCTTCGGCGGGCGAGGTGCGCGCGTTCGGCCGTTCGCTGACGCGCCTCAACGACGACGAGTTGGCGGAGTATCGCGCTCGGTCGATCGGGGTCGTCTTCCAAACGCTGAACCTCTGGGCCGAGCTCACTGCGGGCGAGAACGTCGAGCTCGCGCTGAAGCTCGCCGGGCGTGACGGCGATGCACGCGAGGCACTCGGCGAGTTTGGCCTGGCAGGCGTCGCAGGGCGGCGTGCGGCCGTTCTGTCCGGTGGCGAGCAGCAGCGCGTAGCGATCGCAGCGGCCGCGGCGCGCAACGCGCGGCTCGTCCTGGCGGACGAGCCCACTGCCGAGCTCGACGAGGCGAACGAGCAGCGCGTCCTCGACGCGCTGCATCGCCTGCGCGACCAGCACGGCACGACCGTTGTCGTCGTCACGCACTCGTCTTCCGTCGCGGCGTCCGCCGATCGGGTCGTCGAGATCAGGGACGGGAAGGCGCAATGAGATCGCTCGCGGTCCACGGCATCGAAGTCGCCTACGGCGAGGTTCAGGCGCTTGTCGGCGTCGACCTGAAGGTGGGCGAGCGGGACAGCGTCGCGCTGATCGGCCGCTCTGGCTCCGGCAAGACCACGTTGTTGCACGTGCTCTCAGGTCTCGTCGCACCGACCGGTGGGATCGTCCAGCGCGACGCAACGACCTCACTTGTCTTCCAGGGTGCGAACCTTCTGCCCCATTTCACCGCGCTCGAGAATGTGCTGTTCGCTCAGCGAGAAGGTGCCGACCCGGAGCAGTTGCTGGCGCTCGTCGGGCTTCAAGGGAAGCGCGACCACCTGCCGCGCGAGCTCTCCGGCGGCGAAGCGCAACGCGTGGCGATCGCGCGTGCGCTCGCGCAGCGGCCCGAGATCCTGCTCTGCGACGAGCCCACCGGCCATCTCGACTCCGACACCTCGGCGCGTGTGCTCGACCTGATCACGGCGCTGCGCAAACAGCTCGGCTTCGCACTGGTGATCGCCACCCACGATCCCGGTGTCGCGGCGCGCTGCGAGCGCATCGTCGAGCTGCACGACGGCCACATCGTGAGCGAGTCCACGCCGTGACCTCGTTCGTCCTCACGTTTCTGTTCCGCACGCCGCTGCGCACCGCGGTGCGCGTCGCAGTGCTGCTTGTGTCGGTGGCGCTGCTCGGTGCGATGGTGCTCTTCATCGGGAGCTCGCTGCGGACGATGACCGCCACGACGACGCGCAGCGTTCCGCTCGACTGGCAAGGCCCGGTCGGCTCCTCGTCGGCAGCCGAGCACGTGGCCGCACGCGTCGCCAGGCAGAGCGGCGTCGCCGCCGCGGAGCCCGTCGCGACCGCGCCGTTTGCAGGGGCGCAGCACACCTCGCCCGCCGGAACGATCCGCGCCGGCGCGGGGTACGTCGTCGCGGTTCCGCCTCGTTACCAGTCCGAGTTCCACACGTTCAGGATGCTCTACGGATCGCTGAAGAGTGATGGCGTCGTGCTCGACCAGCAGCTCGCGGCGACGTTGCAGGCCGGCGTCGGCGACACGGTGTTGCTTTCCCCACGCCCGGGCGCAAAGCCCGTTGCGTTGAACGTGACCGGGGTCGCGGTCGTCTCCGCAGCCGACACGCTCTTCCAGCCGCTGATCCCGCTACTCGGCCCCGCTCCCGCGGCCCCACCGGCCGACATCGCGATCATGCCGTTCGCATCTTTTGTCAGGCATTTCGGCTCGACGCTCAGCACGGTCGCTCCGTCCCGCGCCTCGGCTGCGACGGTCGCAACGGGGGCCTCGGGCATCACCTACCAGGTGCAGGCGCAGGTCGACTCGCACCTCCTGACCGGCAGCCCGCAGCACGCACTCGCGGAGGAGACGCACCTCCGGAACAAGATCGAACGATCGCTTCCCGGCCAGGTGCAGTTCGTCGACAACCTCGAGGCGGCGCTGACCGGCGCGGCCGGCGACGCGCTCTACGCAGAGGCGCTCTACATCATGCTCGCGGTCCCGGGCGCACTCGTCGGGCTCGCCCTCGCCTACCTCGCGGCGCTCGGTGCGGTCGACCGCGACCGGCGAACGCTGCGCCTCTTGCGGGCACGCGGAGCCTCGCGACTGAAGCTGCTCCGACTCGCTGCGATCGAGAGTCTGGCTGTCGGGCTATTCGCCGGGATCCTCGGGGCGGCAGCCGCGCTCCTCGCCGTCAGGTGGGTCGCCGGCGGAAGCCTCTTGACCTGGCCGTGGGCCGTCGGGGTCTGCGTCACCGTCGGGTTCCTCGGCGCGTTCGCCGGCCGCGTCGCCGCGGGGATCGGCGCCCTTCGCGAGGAGCAGCGACCACAGAAGCCACTGTGGCAGCGCCTCTACCTCGATCTCGTTGCGCTCGTCATCAGCGGTCTCGTCTGGTGGCTCACCGCGCGCACCGGCTTCTCTGCGGTCGTCAGCCCGGACTCGAACCCGACGCTCTCGCTGTCCGTCTACATGTTCCTCGCGCCGGCGCTGCTCTGGATCGGATCGACGCTGCTGCTCGTGCGCGTTCGCGGGCGATTGTTCGAACTGATCGCTCCGAAGCGGGCAACGAAGCCGCGCGACTTCCTGCTCGTGAGCGCTGCGCGCCGCGCCCCGTCGATCAACCGCGGGCTCGTGATCGTTGCGCTGCTGCTCGCGTTCGCGGTCAATCTCAGCGTCTTCTCGTCGACGTGGGACCAGCAGTCGCTCGTCGACGCGCGCCTGACCGTCGGCTCCGACATCGTCGTCTCGGGCGCAACCGGCGTGCAGTCACTCGTCGCCCAAACGCCCGGCGTAACGGGCACCACGGTACTCGACCACACCTATGCGTACGTCGGCCCGGATTTGCAGGACACGTTCGCGATCGATCCCGCGACGTTCCAGAACGGCACCTCGCTGCGCGACTCGTACTTCCTTGGCGGAAGCGCGCACGAAATGATGCACCGGCTTCAGTCGCGCCCGGACGCGATCCTCGTCTCGAAGGAGACGATCACCGACTACTCGCTCAACCTCGGCGACCTGTTGAAGCTGCGGACGCTCGATCACCGAACGGGCAGTTTCCACATCGTTCCGTTCCACGTTGTCGGGATCGTCCAGGAGTTCCCGTCCGCGCCGAAGGACTCGTTCATGGTCGCGAACCTCTCGTACGTCCTCGCGGCGACGCACGATCCCGGGCCGAACGTCGTCTTCGCGCAGACGAACGGGAATCCGTCCCGGATCGCGCGCTCGGTCGCTGCGCGCGTGACCGCACGCGGCGCGATCGTCAAGAACATCAGCGACCAGGCGACGCAGACCGCGAGTTCGATCACGACTGTCGGCCTACGCGGGATCAGCCGGATCGAGGAAGGATTCGCGCTCCTCCTTGCCGCGGGTGCGCTGATCCTCTACTCCGTTTTGGCGTTCGCCGAGCGCCGCCAGGAGCTCGCGACGATGGCAGCCCTCGGGAAGAAGCCGCGCAGCATCGCCACGTTCATCTGGACGGAGATCGCGCTGATCGTCGTCGTGGCGGCCGCGCTTGCCTCGGTTCTCGGCTGGCTGCTTGCCGAGATGCTGATCGCGATGATGCAGCACGCATTCGATCCTCCACCGGACCACCTTGCAATCCCGTGGGGCTTCCTCGGCGCGCTGACACTCGTCGTCGCCGCCGGCGCTGGGCTCGCCGCAATCGTCGCCGAGCGGTCGGTTGCGCGGATGCCCCTCGGTGCGGTGCTGCGCGAAGAATGATCGATGCGGCCCCACTCATCCGGCACGAGGTCGTCCTCGGCCGATCGGAGCAGGGACGGCCGATCATCGCGTGGGAGGCAGGCGATCCGAACGCGAAGCGACGCGTGCTCGTCGTGGGCTGCATCCACGGGAACGAGCCCGCAGGGATCGCGATCGCCGACGCCGTCGCACGTGCTCGCGCGCCGGCCGGCACCGATGTCTGGGTCGTCCCGGACCTGAATCCCGACGGAGTCGCGGCGGGTACGCGACAGAACGCGCGCGGCGTCGATCTCAACCGCAACTTCCCGTATCGCTGGCAGCCGAAGAGCGGCACCTTCTCATCTGGCCGGCGCCCGCTCTCCGAGCGCGAGAGCCGGATTGCCTACAACCTCATCCGCCGCATCCGACCGACGATCTCGATCTGGTTCCACCAGCACCTGAACGTCGTCGACGAATCCGGCGGCGATGTGCGGGTGGAACGGCGCTTTGCCCGCCGCGTCGGGCTGCGTACCGAGCGCCTCACGCGCTACCCGGGAAGCGTCACCACCTGGGAAAACCGCGCGCTTCCAGGGACCACCTCGTTCGTCGTGGAGTTGCCCGCCGGCCCGGTGCCAGCTCGGCGGCTGGGCGTCTTCACCCGGGCAATTCTCAGCGAACCCACAGCCGCCTCTTAGCAAGAGCCGCCACAGTCCAGATATGACCCAATCCAGAAAAAGACGCCTCGCTCCGCTCGCCGTCCTCGCCGCAGCACTGATCGCGGCAGGCTCGGCCTATGCGGCCAGCAGGCTCCACAGTTCCTCCACCTCCTCGCCCGGCGCGGCCGGGCCACTTTCGGCCACGCCGATCAGCTCCAACAGCGGCGGTCACACCTTCGCCGGGCCCGCGGGCGACCACCGTGGTGGCGGTGGCGACGACCTCGCGGCGGCAGCAACCTACCTCGGCGTGACGCAGGCGGATCTGCTCACGCAGCTCCAGGCCGGGAAAACGCTGGCACAGGTCGCCGGCGCAACGAGCGGCAAGAGCGCCGCAGCCCTGATCGACGCGCTCGTCGCGGCCGAGAAGACCGAGCTCGCGGCCGCAGTCACAGCGGGCCGCCTCACCCAGGCACAGGCCGACCAGATCACAACCGGTCTGACCGCGCACGTGACCGCAGAAGTGAACGGCACCGAGCCGGCACACGGCCCCGGCGGACCGGGCGGCCCGGGCTTCGGCCACGGCCCCGGCGGTGACGAGTTGACGGCGGCGGCGACGTACCTCGGCGTGACCGAGGCGGCGCTGACGACGCAGCTGCAAGCCGGTAAGACCTTCGCGCAAGTCGCAGATGCGACCAGCGGGAAGTCGGCCGCGGGCCTGATCGACGCACTCGTTGCGGCCGAGAAGGTCGAGCTCGCCGCGGCGGTCACCGCGGGCACGATCACCCAGGCGCAGTCCGACCAGATCGCGACGACGCTGAAGGCACGTTTCACAGCGCTTGCGAACGGCACCGCTCCGGCGCACGACGGCGACCGGCACGGCGGCTTCCGCCAGGGCTTCGTACCCCGCGGCACGGCACCCGCCGCGTCCGCATCCGGCACGCACATCTAGAGCACGACGGAGGGTCCGCACGCGCTAAGTTCGGCGCGTGCGGATCCTCCTTTCGCTCCTGGCGGTCGTAGCGATCGCGCCTGCGAAGCCGGCGATCGTCTGGAAGCCGATCCCGTTCGCGGCGCAGCGCCGTGCGGAGACAGCGCAGTACGCGGCGCGCCACTACGGGCTGCACACGTGGCGCCTCGAGCAACCGAAGGTGATCGTCGAGCACTACACCGCGAGCACCACTTTGTCCTCGGCGTGGAACACCTTCGCGAACGACGCGCCCGACTCGGAGCTGCACGAGCTGCCCGGCACGTGCGCGCACTTCGTGATCGACCGGGACGGGACGATCTACCAGCTCGTCCCGCTGAACACGATGTGCCGCCACAC
>JAYUEQ010000238.1:0-1513 GCA_043739205.1 Thermoleophilia bacterium | reverse complement strand
AAGCCGCGTTCGCCCTACGCTGCGACGAAGGCCGGTGCTGACCGCCTTGCGTACTCGTACTGGACGACCTACGACCTGCCGATCGTGATCGTGCGCCCGTTCAACAACTACGGCCCGCGGCAGCATCCGGAGAAGGTCGTGCCGCGGTTCATCACGCAGGCGCTCGCCGACGAGCCGCTGACCGTGCACGGTGACGGCCACGCCTCGCGCGACTGGCTGTACGTCGGTGACGACGCGGAGGCGATCCAGGCGGTGATCGACGCGCCGATCGAGACGATCGCCGGCGAGGTGCTGAACGTCGCGACCGGCGTCGACATCTCCGTCGCCGACATCGCGGCGCTCGTGCTCGACGCGTTCGGGAAGCCGCACGACCTCGTGCGCCACGTGCCCGAACGGCTCGGCCAGGTCGACCGCCACATCGGTTCCACCGAGAAGGCCGAGCGGCTCCTCGGCTGGAAGGCGCGGACGAGCTTCGAGGACGGCCTGGAGCGCACCGTCGCGTGGTATCGCGACAATGAGGCGTGGTGGAGAGCGATCCTCGCTCGGGAATCCCGCGCCTACTCGTCCTAGGGGCCGGTCCCGCTCAACTCGGTCTGCTCGAAGCGGCGCGTACGCGCGGCCTCTGGGTCGCCGTCGTCGACCGTGATCCGTCGGCGCCCGGCTTCGCCTTCGCCGACCGGCGCTGCATCCTCTCGACCGAGGACGAACCGGCGATCGAGCGGCTCGTCGGCGCGCTCGGGATCGACGGGATCATCTCGCCGGGCACCGACTGGCCGGTCGGTGTGGCGGCGCGGATCGCCGAGCGGGCAGGGCTTCCGCATCCGATCTCGCCGCAGACGGCCGTGCTCGCGACGAACAAGCTCCGACAGCGCGAGCGGCTCGCCGAGGCAGGCGTGCCCCAGCCCCACTCGTGGGTCGTCGGCAATGACGACGAGGCACCGGCTGTCGACGGGCCTGTGGTCGTCAAGGCACCTGACCGGCAGGGACAGAAGGGTCTGACCCTCGTCGTCGATCGGGCGGCCCTCGTGCCGGCGATCGAGACGGCGCGCGCGGCCGCCCGGAACGGTCTCGCGCTCGTCGAGGAGCTCGTCGACGGCCCCGAGGTGACGGTCGTCGGGTTCTCGATCGACGGCGTTTTTACCGCGCTGACGGTCACCGACCGGATCACGGCCGAGCTCCCTGCCTTCGGCGTCGCGTTGGCCCATGTCTGGCCGAGCAATGTCTCCGAGGGCCAGTTCGGGGGTCAGACCCGGTTAGTGGCCGAAGCGGCCGTGGCCGCGCTGGGGATCGAGAACGGTCCGTCGTACACCCAGCTCCGCATCAGCGCGGACGGACCGCAGGTGATCGAGGTCGCCGCCCGCCTCGGCGGCGGCCACGACGCGGAGCTCGTCCAGGCGGTGCTCGGCGTCGACCTGAACGGTCTTGCGCTCGACGCTGCGCTCGGGAACGAGCTTGTGTTGACTCAACACAAACCTCGGGTTGGCGGCGCCGTCACGCGCTTCCTGGTCGCCCC
>JAYUEQ010000237.1:0-6712 GCA_043739205.1 Thermoleophilia bacterium | reverse complement strand
GCAGGTAAGTGGGACTCGGGCAAGGCGTCGGCCAACGCGAACGCGTACGCACAGAACTCCAGCGTCGTGGGCGTTATCGGCACCTTCAACTCGGGTGCGGCGGAGATCGAGATTCCGATCCTCAACCGTGCACCGAACGGTCCGATCGCCATGGTGAGCCCGGCGAACACGTACGTCGGCCTGACCCACGGCGGCCCCGGCACGGCTGCGGGTGAGCCCGGCAAGTACTACCCGACCGGCAAGCGCAACTACGCGCGTGTCGTCGCGGCCGACGACTACCAGGGCGCTGCTGACGCGATCCTGGCGAAGTCGATCGGGATCAAGAAGGTGTTCATTCTGAACGACAAGGAGGCCTATGGCCTCGGCGTCGCGACGAACTTCAAGAACGCTGCAACCAAGCTCGGCGTCAAGGTCGTGGGCTTCACCGCGTGGGACGGCAAGGCATCGTCCTACGAGGCGCTCGCGGTCAAGATCAAGGCCTCCGGGGCGCAAGGCGTCTTCGTCGGCGGACTGATCTGTGAGAACGGCGGCAAGGTCGTCAAGGACATCGCGGCCGGATCTCCGGGCGTGAAGATCCTGATGCCGGATGGGTTCACCCCCATCTCCGCAACCGTTCAGCAGGCCGGTGCGGCGTCGGAGGGTGCATATGTGTCGGTTGCCGGTCTGCCGAATGCGTCTCTCAAGGGCGCCGGCGCGAAGTTCATCAAGGACTTCACCAAGGCCGACAAGAAGGCACCGGATCCCTACTCGGTGTATGCAGCACAGGCCGCTGAGGCAATCGTCGGCGCAATTGCGCAGTCGAACGGCACTCGGGCCGATGTCGCGAAGCAGCTGTTCAAGATCAAACTCACGAACAGCATTCTCGGCACGCTGTCGTTCAATGCGAACGGCGACGTGACCGCTAACCCGGTCACGATCTACAAGATCAAGGGCGGCAAGTCGACGACCTACAAGGTCATCGTGCCGCCGAACTCGCTCGTCAAGTCCGCGTAGTCCGGGACCCCACGAACGACGTATGAATCGAGCGGGGAGGGCGCAAGCCCTCCCCGTTTCTTATGCTCGTAGTGGGATGGCCGCCACACCCGGATCGGATGCCGAGCTCGTAGGGCGCTGCCGCGCAGGCGACGCGGCTGCCTGGGACGAGCTCGTCGAGCGCTTTTCACGCTACGTCTACGCGATCTGCACGCAGGGTTTCCGGCTTGGCGAGCACGATGCCGAGGACGTCTTCCAGGACGTCTTCACCCGCGTCTACACCCATCTCGACCGCTTGCGGGACGACGAGGCTTTCCGCCCGTGGCTCGCGCAGCTGACTCGGAGGACGTGCATCGATCGCCTTCGCTCCGGCGGACGGGAGACGCCGATGGAGGAGATCGAGCCGGGGCAGCTCGACGAGACGCTCTCCCAGCTCGACGAGTCGCTCGCGATTCACGACGCGATGGCGGCGATGACCGACAACTGCCGCGAGATCCTCGACCGTTTCTTCGCCCGAGACGAGAGCTATCGCACGATCGGGGAAGCGCTCGACCTTCCCGCAGGGACCATCGCGAGCCGGATCTCGCGCTGCCTCGACAAATTGAAGGCCCTGTTGGAAGAAACGCCGCCTCCCGACCGTCAAGAGGTCAGGTGATTCGATGAGCGCATACGACCACGACACTCTCGGCAGGCTGATCGCAGCCCTCCGCCCGGCCCCTACCGGGTGGGTGCGTGCTGCGCAGGAACTGCCCGCGGCCAGGAGGGGACTCGACGGCATCGTCAACCGGGCTGTCGCAGACGCGGCCTACCGTGAGCGCGTGATCGCGAACCTCGAATCGGCGCTGGCGGAGGTGGGCATCGAGCCCACGCCGCCGATCCTCGACGAGCTGCGCGAACGATTCCGGTCAATCTGAAGCGCTGGCTCCGACGTCCGTAGCAGGCCCGGGATGTGGGACGATCCCGGGCCTGTGGACGTTCTCCGCATCGAACCGCTCCTCGACGCTCTCGCCTCGGAGCAGCCTGCCCCCGGCGGCGGCTCGGCGGCCGCGCTCGTCGGCGCGATGGCGGCGGCACTCTGCGCGAAGGTTGCCCGGCTATCGGCGGACGGCGGGTCGACCGCACAAGCCGCGGCGCTCTGCCGCCGGCTGACCGCACTCGCCGACGAGGACGCTCGGTTGTACGAGCACGCGCTTTCGGAGCTCGAACTGCGCGACGACGACTTCAAGCTCGGCCGGGCACTCGAGGAGGCGGCCGACGCACCGCTTCGCATCGCGGAGGCCTGCGCCGACGTGGCCGTGCTCGCGGCCGCGCTCGCCGAGCACGGTGTCTCCGCCCAGCAGGCCGACGCGCGATCGGCGGCTGCGCTCGCGGCAGGAGCCACGCGGGCCGCTGCGGTGCTCGTCGAGGTGAACCTCGGAGTGAGCGACGCGGACGCGCGCGTCCAGCTTGCGCAGAGGCTTTCTCAGCGTGCCGACGCCGTTGCGCGGCTTTGATACTCCTGCCCTGATGGCGCCACCTCTCGCATCCGTACCCGATCTCGAGCGGGAGCTCGACGCCCTCTACGACCTGCCGCTCGAGGACTTCACCAAAGGGCGCAACGACCTCGCCGGCCGGCTGCGGAAGGCACATCAGTCCGAGGCAGCCGATCAGGTGCGTGGACTGAGGAAGCCGACAGTCGTCGCGTGGGCTGCGAACCGTCTCGCGCGGGACGAGCCGAAACTGACAGCTGCGCTCCTCGAGGCGGGCGAGCGCCTGCGGGAGACCCAGCAGCGTGCGCTCGCCGGGAAAGCGAAGCCGGACGAAGTGACCGAGGCGGCGACAGCGGAGCGCGAGACGATCCGCGGGCTGCTCACCGCGGCGCGCCGGCACTTCGGCGACCGGGCAACCTCGGCGCTTCTCGACAAGCTTTCCCAGACGCTCCGTGCGGCGGCGGTCGAGCCGGTTGCGCGCCACTTGCTCGAGCGCGGTCGGCTGACCGAGGAGCTACAGGCCGTCGGCTTCGGCCCGCTCGAAGCCGTGAAGCCGGCAACCCGGCAAGGCGACGAGGTCGGCCGCGCCGCACGGGAGCGCGTCTCGACGCTGCGGGGCGAAGCGAGGCGGCTGTCCGCCGATGCGCAGGAGGCCGAGCGGGAGCTCGAGGAGGCCGAGCAGGCGGTCGTCGCCCTCCGCGACGAGGCAAAGCAGAAGCGCGCCGACGCAACCCGTGCGGCAGAAGAGCTCGCCGAGGCGGAAGACGCTCTGCGCGATCGCCGCTAGGAAGAGAGCCGCCCGCGCAAGCGCGGACGGCTCAATGGGTCACTGGGCAAGAGGAACTTGGGAGTAGCCACCCACCAAGAGACGCCGCGGCCAGGGTATCGGGCTGCGGTGCTCCTGAGCGACCCCCGGTCGGATCACATTCAGGAGCCAGTAAGAAGCCGAGGACCGGCGACGCGCGCGCTACGACTTGGGTGCCCGCATCTGGAAGACAGCGCGCTCCGTCTTGAGAGCGACCGTGACCTTGTAGATGTGGCCGGCGACGAGTTGGACGTTGTTGCCGTAGTGCAGGTCAGCCGCGCCCGACAGAACTCCTTGCATTGCGGCAAACGGGACCGTGATCGCCATGGCGTTCTTCACGTTCGTATCCATGACAGTGATCTTCGGACGCGCGCCGGTAACGACTTTCCCGGTTGCACGCGCGGTGATGTGGACCTCAACGTGGCGCTGCGCGCCTCCCATCGACATCGCGCCGCCCATCGAGCCGGTCACCATGACCTCGCCGGTCGTCGGGTGTTTCGCGCGAACCTGTGCAGCCGTCCACATCTTTTCCGACATCCCGATGCTGAGCTTGAAGGCGTAGCTCTCGGTCAGCTTCGTCTGGGGACTCCCCGGGGATGCAGCGGCACCACGTGCGGCGGCGACGGCCGGGACAAGTAGGGCCGTGACGATCACGCAAGCGACGAGCGTCTTGGTACGAAGCATCGGGAACCTCATCTCCTTGGTCGTGGCTGGCAAAAACAAAAACCCCTGCAAAAGCAGGGGTTCCTGAAGGCCCATACGGGATTCGAACCCGTGCCGCCGCCGTGAGAGGGCGGTGTCCTAGGCCACTAGACGAATGGGCCCTGTGACGGGGCGCAGTGTAGCGAAGGCGCCCTCCGAGGTCACACGCACGCGCCGGCGAGATCGAGGCCGTAGACCGGTTGGTAGGTGATACAGCCGACCCGCGGCGAGACGAACACGCGCGCGTTCAAGACCGCGTACGCGGCAAGCGGGGCATCGGTGCGCGCGACCTGGATGCCAAGGCGCCCGTAGGCGCGGTCGCGAGCGAGTCCCGTGAGGCGCTGCGCTGCATCGATCGCTCTCGTGACCTGCGGGCTCGCGTAGTAGGAGATGTTGCTGTTACCGACCGCGCGGATCACCCGCCCATCGAGCAGCTTCTCCAGGAGCCCGTACGGATCGCCGTAGTCGGGGCGGGTGATCACGTCCGCGATGTCGAACGCGGTGCCGCGCACGCCGGCGAGCGTGAGTTGGCCCGGCGTCGTTTCGATCCGAACATGCAGGCCGATCTTCTCGAGCGCATGCGCGGCGACGATCGCGCGCTCCGCGCAGTCCTGCGTCCCGCACGCTAGGAACACCGCACGGCCGCTCCGGAGGTGGCCCCGGGCAAGCGCACGCGCCCGGGCGAGATCGGGCGCGCCGATTGGATAGACGTGCCGCGCCTCGTAACCCGGAAACCCCGGCGGCAGATACTCGTCACTCGACACCGCGCCCCGCGGGCCAAAGAGCCGCACGAGCGCTGGACGGTCGACCGCGTAATTGACCGCGCGTCGCAACCATGGGTTGTTCTTGAAGAGCGGGCGCTCGGTGTTCAATGCGAGGTACGCGACAATCGGTTGCTGAACCACGAGCAGGTGCCGTTTGTCGCCCTTGAAGCGCTGCGCAAGAGCGGCGAACGCCGACGGTGTGACGACCCCGTAATCGGCCACCCCATGTTCGAGCTGAAGACGGATCTGCGACGCGAACGCGCCGAAACGGTAGATGATCCGTTGCACGCTCGCGTGCCGCGGCCCGTGGTAGTAGGGATTGCGTCGGAGGACGAGCGAACGGCCGGGCCGGTAGCGCTCGATCGCGAAGGGCCCCGCGGACGGCAGCGTGTCGCTCTGGTGATTCGGCGCCCACGTCGGAACGGCGCAGAAGTACGGCAGCGCAAGACGTTGTGTGAAGTCGGGCGCCGGCGTGCGCAGTCCGATCGTCAGCGTGCGCCCGCGCGCCTTCCACCCCACGACCTCACGCAGGTACGGATCTGCCGGCGAGACAAGCTGTGAGGAGCGCGCACGCTCGAAGGCTCGGGTGAACGAGCGCGCGGTGACGGGCTCGCCGTCGCTGAAGCGCCAGCCGGGCCGCAGCACGAAGGTGTACGTGCGACGGTCCTTCGAGATGCGTGGGAACGACGATGCCACCTCCGGTACGAGCCGTGTTCCGCGGTAGCCGCCTGCCGCGGGGTAGTTCACGAGCTTCGCGCACGTCGCGTACTCGAGCTCCCAGGAGTCCTGCGTCTGCGCGAGCGCGGGATCAAGGGATGCGAAGTCCTGGGTCTGCGTGACGACGAGCGCGTCCGCCGGTGGCGCCTGCCGCCGGCCGCCCTTGTAGAGGACGACGCCGACGAGGGTGAGCAGGACGATCCCAAGAACTGCAACCGCACCGAGTTCGACCGACGTGCGCAGCATCTCGCGCGGGCGCCTGGGCCGTGGCGGGCGGCGTCTCGGCTCATCCACGCGCGGAGTGGTACCAGAGGCCTCGCTCAGGTGAGGGTGCCGACGGCGTCGCCACGGCGGAGACCGCGTGCCACTTTGCGGGCGTAGAGCCGCTCGTCGGCGGCGCGGTAGAGCGCGAGCGCGTTCGTGCCATCCTGCGGATACGTCGCCCAGCCGAACGTGACAGCCTCACCTCGGAGCCGAAGCTGGCTCTCGGTTCCGATTGCAAGCGCGCGGGCGTCGGCGTCACCAAGGTCGGCGAGGACTGCGAACTCGTCGCCTCCGACGCGGGCAACGTCGTCGCCGGTCCGCTTTGCAGCGATCAGCAGGTCCGCGAGACGGCGCAGGGCATCGTCGCCGTGCCCCCGACCGTCGGTGTTGAGCACGCGGAGCTCGTCGATGTCCCCGACGAGCAAGGCAAAGGGATCACGAGCTGCGAGTCGCCGTTCGATCGCGGTCTGAAAGGCGCGCGTGTTCGGTAGGCCCGTGATGGAGTCGCGATCCGCGAGCTGCGAAAGCTGCGCAACGAGCGAACGGTTGCGGCGGACGAAGAGCCCGATCAGCACGCCGAGCGCGGCAAATGTGATCAGCCGGATCACCGTCTGCTCGAGCTCGAGTGTCGACGGAAGATGCGGGTTGATGATGATCCCCGCGTTGTAGAGCCCGGCAGCGACAACGCCCGCGGCTCCTCCGACCACCGGGCCGCTGGCAAAAGCTGCGAGCGCGATGGGCACGTAGTAGAGGTGACCGATACCGAGCCCCGGGCGTTCGAACTCGGCAAACGCGACGGTGACGAGCGCGTACGACACGACGACAGCCGCGAACAGCGTCCGACGGTGGGCCGCAGATTCCATCGCTTGTGGCATCGTCTCGCCGACCAGAAGGCTCCAGCCCCCGGAAGGGGGCTACGCGCCGATCTCGTGCAACAGCGGTTTCGTGTCGAGCGCGTCGAAGCCGAGCCGGACGGCGATCTCCTCACTCGTCGGCTTCGTACCCTCCCGGAAGAGATC
>JAYUEQ010000236.1:0-6921 GCA_043739205.1 Thermoleophilia bacterium | reverse complement strand
GGCGTATCAGGTGATGCGGCTCGAAAACGCGGGTGTGACGCGCGTGATCTTCGCGTGCGCCGCTGGGCAGGGAGGCCTTTTCGAGTCGGAGCTCGCCGGTCTCGGGCCGGAGATCGTCGCGGTCGAAGAGCCGGAGCGGCTCGGTCGCGGCGGCGGTATCAAGTTCGCTGCGCGTGAGCGAAAGGAGCGCGGCGATGTGTTCGCGCTGAATGGCGACGAGCTTGTCGACGTCGACTTCGCCGGCCTGCTCGAGGCTCACCGCGGCGGCGGGGCACTCGCAACGATCACGGTCGCACAACCGAAGTCGCAGTTCGGCCTCGTCGACATCGGCGAGGATGACCTCGTGCACGGCTTCCGTGAGGGCGGCCACGTCTCGTTCTGGGTGAACTGTGGCAACTACGTGCTTGCCGAGGAGACGATCGAGCGCTTCCCGGACAAGGGCGATCATGAGTCGTCGACGTTTCCCGAGCTCGCTGCCGAAGGCCGTCTGCGTGCCTTCCGCCACCAGGGGCTCTGGCTCACGGTGAACACGCCCAAAGAGCTGCGCACCGCGTCCGAGCACGTCGAGGCCCATCCGGAGTGGCTGTCGTGAAAGGATCGTCCGAGCCCATGAGCGTGAACTCGCCGAATCTCGACTCGCTCGACCACTGGGCCTTCGAGGTGAAGAAGGTCGAGAAGCCGTGGGGCCACGAGCTGATCTGGGCGCTCACTGACGTGTACTGCGGCAAAGTGCTGTTCGTGAAGGCGGGCCATTCGCTCTCGCTGCAGTTCCACAGGGAGAAGGACGAGTCGTGGCTCGTCCAGTCGGGTCGCGCGAAACTCGAGCTTGGCGAGGTAGGGAAGAGCGTCCTCAAGGAAGAGGTGATCGCCGCCGGCGCGGCCTTCCACTACACGCCGGGAACCGTGCACCGCGTGACCGCGATCGAGGACACGACGATCCTCGAAGTGTCGACCCCACAGCTCGACGACGTCGTGCGCCTCGAGGACGCCTACGGGCGCGAAGGCACCTCCGCCGCCTAGGCCAAGCGTCCCGCTCTGTCCCCCGCGCTTTCTTCGGGTCGGGCACATCTCTCCACTTTCGGCACGCCCCGGTCACCCACGCGTGACGCCGATTCTGCAACGCTTTGGAAAGGGAACCTCGCTTCCCCCTGGGGGCCTGCGAGAACAACCTTCACACACGTCTGCTAAGGTTGGGACGATGCAGGAGCCGCTGACCGTGGGAGCCGCCGCCGCCGAGACCGGCTGGTCGGCCCGGATGCTCCGGTACCTCGAGGAGCACGGGCTCGTGGTGCCGCGTCGCACCGAGGCGGGCTACCGCCAGTACGGCCTGCTCGAGCTGAACCGATTGCGTTCGCTGCGCGATCTGCGGCGCCGCTTTGGGATCGAGCTCGCCGAGGTCGCGTTTGCTCGTCGGCTGCGCCGCGAGCCGGAGCTCCGCCGGGCCGTCGACGCATGGCTTGCAGCAGGCGACGACACGGGCTCGTGGGTCGAGTGGGAGCAGCGCAAGCACGAGCGGCTGCTCGCCGCCTGATCTGTGTCCGCAGAACGTCGGAATCGAGACCACTACACTGCCCCGCGACAAAACCGGAAGGATTTATGGCCACGACCAAGCGACACGACGTGAAGGACCTCGCCCTCGCCTCCGAGGGCGTGCGGAGAATTCAGTGGGCCGACCGGCAGATGCCGGTCCTGCAGGCGATTCGGGAGCGGTTCGAGCGGGAGAAGCCGCTCGAGGGTTATCGCATCTCCGCCTGTCTCCACGTGACCACCGAAACCGCCAACCTGATGCGGACGCTGAAGGCCGGCGGCGCGGACGTCGTGCTGTGCGCGTCGAACCCGCTGTCGACCCAGGACGACGTCGCCGCGGCGCTCGTCGAGGAGTACGACATCCCGACCTTTGCGATCAAGGGCGAGGACAACGAGACCTACTACTCGCACATCATGGCCGCGGTCGATCACAAGCCGCAGCTGACGATGGACGACGGCGCAGACGTGATCAGCGTTCTGCACAGTGATCGTCGCGACCAGCTCGGCGACATCATCGCCGGCATGGAAGAGACGACGACCGGGGTCATCCGCCTGAAGGCGATGGAGGCCGACAACGCTCTCGAGTTCCCGGTGATCGCCGTCAACGAAGCGCGCACGAAGCACTTCTTCGACAATCGCTACGGCACGGGCCAGTCGACGCTCGACGGCATCATCCGCGCCACGAACGTCCTGATCGCCGGCGGCAAGTTCGTCGTTGCGGGTTATGGCTGGGTCGGTCGTGGCGTCGCCATGCGGGCCAAGGGTCTCGGCGCGCACGTGATCGTCACCGAGGTCGATCCGATGCGCGCACTCGAGGCGCTGATGGACGGATTCGAAGTGCTGCCCATGGCGGAAGCCGCCAAGGTCGGAAACATCTTCTGCACCGCGACCGGCGACAAGCACGTGATCGCGAAGGAGCACTTCGAGGTGATGAAGGACGGGGCGATCGTGTGCAACACGGGCCACTTCAACGTCGAGATCGACATCCCGGCGCTGCAGGAGCTCGCCTCAGAGACACGTGAGGCACGCAACTTCGTCGAGGAGTTCACGATGCCCGACGGGCGCCGGATCTACCTGCTCGCCGAGGGCCGTCTCGTGAACATCTCGGCCGCCGAAGGTCACCCGGCGCTCGTGATGGACATGAGCTTCGCCAACCAGGCACTTGCGACCGAGTACGCGATCCAGAACGCCGCGTCACTCGAGAACAAGGTGTACCCGGTGCCGACGGTGATCGATGAGGAGATCGCGAAGCTCAAGCTCGCGACCATGGGCGTCGACATCGACACACTCACGGCCGAGCAGACGAAGTACCTCGCGTCCTGGGACGAAGGAACCTGATCCGACTCGTTGTCGTCTTCGCCGGTGCTCTCGCGGCGGTCGCCTCGGCGGCCGCCGCGACCGGTGTACGTTGGTCGCCGCTTCTCAGCGGCACGACGGAGCCCACGGGTAGCGAGGCGCCTGTCGCCTATCTCGCAATCACGCGTGTGCAGGAGCGAGTGTGGTCGGGCCGGCTCGCATCCGATGATCGCGCAGCACTTGGACGCGTGACCCTGACCCGCAACGCCGTCGTCGCGGTCTTTCTCGACGGGATGCCATGTGGCTCGCACCTCACGACCGAGGCGGTCACACGGATGAGCCCGACGATTCTTCGCGTGCGCATCGCCTACACCCGTCCACCGCTCGGCATTGCGATGTGCGTCCGGACGAGCACACCGTACGTTGCGCTCACGGTGTCGAAGCAAGTTCTGGGGCGCCCTGCGCCGACCCACGTCACGGTCGACGCACATGCTCGAACCTGAGCGCATCCTCCGGCTCGAGGACGACGCGGTTGTCTTCCTCGACCAGCGACGGCTCCCGCTCGAGGAAATCGACGTGCGTTGCGCGACGGCGGCAGCCGTTGCGGATGCGATCCGCACGATGGTCGTCCGCGGAGCTCCCGCGATCGGGGTCGCGGCTGCCTATGGCATCGCGCTTGCTGCCGCCAAGGGAGAAGACTTGACCGCCGCCGACCGCGTGCTGCGCGAGTCCCGGCCCACGGCCGTCAACCTCGCCTGGGCGCTCGACGAGATGCGGGACGACCTGTCCGCCGAGCACGCGCGCCGCATTCACGCCGACGAGGTTGAGCGATGCAAGCGCATGGCGGGGCACACGGCGGACCTACTTGCGCCCGGCACGCGCGCGCTTACCCATTGCAACGCGGGCGGGCTCGCGACGGGCGGGTACGGGAGCGCGGTCGGCGCGCTGCTCGCCGCATGGGAGCGGGGGTTGCTCGAGCACGTCTGGGTCGACGAGACCCGGCCGCTTCTTCAGGGCGCCCGGCTGACGGCTTGGGAGCTCGAGACCGCCGCGATCCCACACGCCGTGATCGCTGACTCGGCTGCTGCGTCGCTGATGGCAGCAGGCGAGGTCGATTGTGTGATCACCGGCGCCGACCGGATCGCTGCGAACGGCGATACCGCGAACAAGATCGGCACGTACTCGCTCGCGGTGCTCGCGCGGCACCATGACCTGCCGCTGTACATCGTTGCGCCGAGCACGACGGTCGATCTGCAGACGCCCGACGGCTCCGCGATCCCGATCGAGGAGCGCGATTCCGCCGAGATCACCGAACGGTTTGCGGCGCGCAACCCGGCGTTCGACGTCACGCCGGCTGAGCTGATCACGGCGATCGTCACCGAGGCCGGCGTGCACCGCGCGCCGTACCTGCAATCGCTCGCCGGGGCGGTCGCGGCATGAACGCGATCATCCTCGCCGCGGGGTATGCGACACGACTCAAGCCGCTCACTGATACGTGGGCCAAGGAGCTCCTGCCGGTCGGCGGCCGTCCAATCATCGACCGCATCGTCGACGGTCTATCGGCGGTGGACGAGATCGAGGCCGTCCATGTCGTGACGAACGCGCGCAAGGCGGACGCGTTCCACGTCTGGGCCGTAGGGCGCGGCGTGATCGTCCATGACGACGGGACGACGTCGAACGAGGACCGCCTTGGTGCGATCGGCGATCTGCAGTTCGTTATCGATCGTGCGGGGCTCGACGACGATCTCCTCGTGATCGCCGGCGACAATCTCTTCGACTTCAGCCTGCCGGAGTTCGTTGCGTTCTGGCGTGGCAAGGGCCTTGCAAGTGCGGTGGCGGTGCGCGATGTCGGCTCGCTCGAGCTTGCGGCGCAGTACGGCATCGTCGCGCTCGACGACGACGCTCGCGTGACGGACTTCGTCGAGAAGCCGGCCGACCCGCCCTCGACCCTCGCTGCGATCGCGACCTACCTCTTCCACCGCGAGCATGCGGCGCTGATCCGCGGCTATCTCGCGGCCGGCCAGCCGGCCGATCAACCCGGCCGCTACGTCGCGTGGCTGCAGCGCGAGCAGCCCGTCTACGGCTGGGTCTTCGATTCGACCTGGTACGACATCGGGAACCACGAGCAGCTGCTCGAGGCCGACAACCGGCTTCGCGCCGAGGCCGGCCTGCCCGCGCGGGACGCCTACTCGCCCGACGAGCTCTAGTCACGCTTTTGTTGCGAAGCGGTCACTGACACGTGACTGCTTCCGCCGTAGGTTGATCGGTGTGGTTCGTCGATCTCTTGTTGCCGCCGCGCTGCGTCGCGTGCCATGGGCCTGGCTCAGGACTCTGCGCGTCCTGCCACCGGGCGCTGCGGCCGCTGCGCGCGCCGCGCTGCGCGCGCTGCGGCGCACCGACAGCTTGGCCGGTCGAACGCTGCCGCGAGTGTGCGGGCCGGCGTCTCTCGTTCGGGTCGGCGGTGTCCGCCTACGCCTATGCGGGCCCAGCCGTGGCCTTCGTGCGCGCCTGGAAGGAGCGCGGGCTCCGCCTGCTCGCGCCCCTGGCGGCCGAGCTCGTCCTGGCCGAGCTCGAGCGGCCGGCCGCAGACGTCATCACCTATATCCCGCCCGACCGGGTGCGACAACTCGAACGTGCGCGCCATCCGGCGCCGGCACTCGCGTACGAGCTGGCCGCGCGCTGGGGAATCCCGTGCGAGCCGGTGCTCGAACGGACGCGTGGGACCGAGCGGCAGGCGGCGCTGCCCCTCGCGTCGCGTGGCGGCAACGTGCGGAATCTCTTCGCTGCGAAGCGCAACGTCGCTGGACGTGTCCTGCTGGTCGACGACGTCTACACGTCGGGCTCAACCTCCAACGCGGCAGCTGGAGCGCTGAGGCGCGCCGGAGCGGCCCGCGTGGATGTCATGACGTTCGCCCGCGCGATTCGCTGATCGACAACGGCCGTGCAACCGTCGCGGGCCGGGCACCGCGTGACCCCCAAAGAGGCGACTCGCCGCGAGAGCCAGGTGCGTTACTCTCAGAGTTCCGGTTCGACTACCACCAAGGAGGCATTTGATGAGGCTTCAGGTGAAGGGGAAGAACGTCGAAGTCACCCCGTCGATCCGCGAGTACGCCGAGCGAAAGCTCGCGAAGCTCGGGAAGCAGCTCGCTGAGCAGACGCAGGTCGAAGTGGAGCTGTCCGAACAGCGAAACCCGTCGATCGCGGAGAGCCAGGTGGCGGAGGCGATCGTCTTCACGAAGGGCCCGACGTTGCGGGCTCGTGAGGCGTCGCCGGACATGAAGGCGTCGATCGACCAGCTGGTCGACAAGCTCGAACGGCAGGTGAAGCGCTACCGCGAACGCCGCACCGTTGAGCCGCGCCGTCATACCGAGCATAACGGCGTCGAACCGCGCGTTGAACCGCGCGCTGGCGAGCAGTCGGCCGGCCCGGACTACTAGGTGGGGCTATTCCGCCGGCAGAAGCCACTGCACGCGCGACTCGCCGCTTTGGGCGGCATCACCGCCGGGCTGACGGAGCCTGAGCCCAGCCTCGCCGCCGACACACCCGGGTGGGACGGCGAGCGCCGCGGCGAGCCAGGCATCCACGGAGTGCCGCGGGCGCGGCGCTGGGACACGGTCGCGACCGCGGATGCGCCCGACCTCAAGGGCGACGCCGTGCATTTTGTGGTGCTCGCCGACGGCACCCTCGTCGCCGACGAGGACGAACCGGACGGCGCTCTCGCCGCGCTCGCCGACGCGGTCGAGCAGGCGATTCCCGCGCCCTACCGTGCTGAGGCGGTACGGAAGGGGCCCGACACGTGGGCCGTCGCCGCTTCGAGGATCGCCGTCGCCTCGATCCCGGGCCTGACCGGCGATGAGGCCGAGCTCACCTCGACCCGCGAAGGGCGCGTCCTGCGCATCGACGGTCGCACCACCATGGGCTCCGCGCGGGAGCTCGAACGCCTTGGCGAGACCGAGGGCACGGAGTACGTGGTGCTCGCCAAACGACTCGACGGCGATCTGTGGGAGGTCGAGGCGACGGCGCTCTAGGGCCGCCCGGCGTTCCGGCGGTTCGTTCAGACCTGCCTGTTAGGGCTTGGTGAGGCCCTGTTCGGGTCGG
>JAYUEQ010000235.1:0-3731 GCA_043739205.1 Thermoleophilia bacterium | reverse complement strand
GAAGTACTGCGGGTTCGTGATGTGGTTTGCATCAATCTCAAGCCCCCAGGGAAGCTTGGTCGGCTTGCCGTAGAGCTCCTGGTTCCACCAGTTGCCGATGCGGCCGATGCCCTGCGCGAGCAGCAGCCCGGGCGCGGCGACATCGAGGAACACCGGAACGCTTGCGCGGGCGCGGCGGATCACGACGGCGCCGGCGAGCGCGCCGAAGAGGATCCCGCCCCAGATCCCGAGGCCGCCCTTCCAGACCTCCCACATTCCCTGCCACTTCGGGCTCGGGACTTCGCTCCAGGAGGTTGCGTCGTGGTAGAGCCGGGCGCCGAGCACGCCGAAGCCGACGCCCCAGACGGCGACACGCGTGACGAGGTCCCAGTCGCCCCCGAGGGCGGTCCAGCGGCGGCCGGTCAGCCAGATGCACGCGAGGATCGCGACGAGCAGCGTGAGCCCGTACATGTGCAGCTGCAACGGGCCGACGTGGACAACGCCGGTATGCGGCGACGGGATCGATAGGAGCAGCACGACGCGAACCTATCGAACTCAAGACCCGACCTGGTTCGCTCTTTAACCAGATCGGAGAGTTTCGAGCTGAGTTCCGAACCTGATTCGCCGAAGGCGAACCAGATTCGAGAGTTTCGAGCGCGCACCCCGAATACGGAAACTCGTGAACCTGGTTCAAAGAGCGAACCAGGTTCTTTTCTGTATGAGGCGCGGCTCGCGTACCGCTGGTAGCTAAAGCAGGATCTGGAGCGCGAGCTCGGGCGAGCAGCCGTTCTTGAGCAGCTCAGCGGCGCGGTGGAGGTCGACGTCGGCGCGGGCTGCGATCTCGACCGCGGCCTCCGGCGGGTAGCCGGCCCGTTCGAGTGCTTCCGCGCGCCACTGCTCAACGAGCTCTTGCTCGGTGAGGCGGACGGGTGTCTCGGTGGTCGGCATCTAGGTGTTCATCTCCCTGATCATCTGTTCGGTAAAACAAGCGAATCGGTTCTCCCCATGGTGGGGGATCTTCTCATGTAACGGAACCTGAGCCCAAGTCGCTACGGGTGGTCTGCGATTCAGCACGGCGCTTGTGGAAACGCCAAAACCGCTGTCCCGCCAAGGTATAGAGGCGGCATCGGCTGCCGCAGCGAACCGGCCAGTTCCAATACAGCGCCTTTACATCCACACCGTGTTCAGACGGGTCAGCACGTCCACGAGACGATCACCTTCCAGTTGACGAAGTCCTCGTCCGGCTTGCCGACTCCCTGGCCGGTGACGTCGATGTGCACATGGAGGACGCTTGCGCCGCCGCGTGTCTCGAAGCCGACGATCTTCGCCGTCCACGACTGACCCGGGAACGGATGTGCGGGCGCGGGCTTGCCGGTCGCCGCGTCGACGAAATGGATCTCGATGTTTTTCGCGTCCTTCGGGACGTTATGCGGGTAGACGTCGGTGTAGGAGCTGGCGTATGTCGCCGGAACTGCGTACAGCGGAAACGGCTTCTCGGACTCGCAGATCTTCCCGCCGCCGAGCTGGTAGTGAGCGAGTTGGCCCTGCGCTTTCTTCTTCAGCGCGAGCGCCTTGCCGATCGCCTCGAGCGACTTCGTCGAGGGCTTATCGGCTTGGTGCGAGATCGCCACGTGGTCGTCACTGATCGCGTCGGAGATGTTCTTGACGATCGGATCTGCGCCGTCATGCCCGTTGATCAGCGCACGCGCTTCCTGCAGCTTGTCGGCCGACTGGTAGAGGTAGACGTGCGGCAGGATGTCGTGTCTCCCCATCGCAGTGAGCGCTTTGCGCTCGAGCGCGATCGCCTCGTCGATCGTCGCGTCGGCCGCCTTGGCCGAGGCCGGACTGATCGCGCTCCGCGAGGTCGTTCCACCCGCCGGAGCGAGCACGAGAGCAATCACCGCAGCAAACGCAGCAGCCCGCATGTCACGACGAGCCTACGCCGCGGCGAACCGGGCGTCTAGCCGATCGCGGATTCGCCGAGCAGCATCTTCACCTCGGCGTAGAAGTCCGGTGCGGGTGCGACCTTGTACTGCGGGCCGAACGCGTAGACCTTCATCCCGTCCGACGTCGTCAGGTCGGCGTACACCGGTGACTCGCCCGGGAAGTCCTCGATCAGACGCCGCAGCTCGTGGATCGTTCCCGCTGCCGCCTTGGTCGCGTCGATCTTCAGGCGCACCTCGCGCTTCTCCGGTACCGACTCGAATGCTGAGAGCTCGAGGGCGACAAGTTTCGTCTCGCCTTCCTTGCGGTCGATGCGGCCCTTGACGATCAGGATGCGGTCGGTCGTGCACAGCTCGCGCGCCTTCTCGTAGATCGTGTTGAAGACGACCGTCTCGATGCCGCCGGTGACGTCCTCGACGCGCAGGAACACCATTGCGTCGCCGCGCTTCGTCGTCATGTGCCGCAGCGACGAGACGATGCCGCCGATCGTGATCACTTCGCCATCGCGCCGCCGCTCGAGCTCGCCGACGGTGCAGTCGGCCTTGCGGCGCAGCTGATCGCGGATGCCCTGTAGCGGATGCTCGCTGACGTAGAGGCCGAGCACTTCCTTCTCCATCTTCAGCAGGTCGCTCTTCTCGAACTCCTCGGCCGGGACGGGTGGATGGTGCTTCGGCTGCGTTTCTTCGACGGGTGCGAGGTCGAAGATCGAGCCCTGCCCGGCGAGCCGGTCGGCCTGCTGCTTCTGCCCCCAGCCGACAGCCTGCTCGAGCACCTGCAGCATCCCCTTGCGCGATCCCGGCAGCGCACCACACTTGACGAGCGCTTCCAGCACGCGCTTATTCGACGCCGACTGGTCGACGCGCTCGGCGAAGTCCCAGATCGATTCGTACGGGCCGTTGGCGCGCTCCGCGATGATCGCGTTTGCCGCGCCTTCCCCCACTCCCTTGACGGCGTTGAGCCCGAAGCGGATCTTCCCTGCGCGCACGGCGAAGTCGGTCATCGACTCGTTCACGTCGGGCGGCAGCACCTCGATCCCGAGCTCGTGACACGCGTTGACGTAGATCGGCACGCGGTCCTTCGTCGACATCACCGAGCTGATCAGCGCCGCCATGTATTCGCACGGATGCTTCTGGCGCAGCCACGCGGTCTGGTAGGCGATCAACGCATAACAGGCGGCATGCGCTTTCGGGAACGAGTAGTCGGCGGCCTTCTCGACGTCCTCCCACAGCTGCTTGGCGGCCTGTGGCGTGACGCCATGCTCGGCCGTGCCCTCCATGAAGCGATCCTTGAGCGAGTCCATCAGCGCGCGGATCTTCTTGCCGATCGCCTTGCGCAAGTCGTCTGCTTCGGTGATCGAGAAACCGGCGAGCTCGCGCGCGATGCGCATGTATTGCTCCTGGTACACGCAGATGCCGTACGTGTCGCGCAGGATCGGCTCGAGCCTCTTGTCGACGTAGCTCACGCTTTCCTGGCCGGCCTTGCGCTTGCCGTAGCTCGGGATGTAGCTCATCGGGCCCGGGCGATAGAGCGCGACGAGCGCGATCAGATCCTCGAACTCGGTCGGCTTCACCTGGCGCAGCGCGTCGCGCATGCCCGACGATTCGAACTGGAACACGCCGCTGGTGTAGCCCTTGGAAAAAATCAGGTAGCTGTCCGGATCTTCGAGCGGCAAGTCTTCCAAAACCAGTGTGACGCCGTGGCGCTTGGTGATGAGCTGCACCGCGTTGTCCACCAGGGTGAGCGTCGTCAAGCCAAGAAAATCCATCTTGAGCAGCGATAGCTTTTCCAAGCCATTCATGTCGTACTGC
>JAYUEQ010000234.1:0-2591 GCA_043739205.1 Thermoleophilia bacterium | reverse complement strand
CAGCGCGAGCTGGAGCAGCTCGAAGCGGAGGAGGCCCGTCAGCAGGTCGAGCGTCCGGTGTATCGGCGCATCGACTCCGTCGCGGGCGAGGTCGAGGCGCCGTCGAACTACTACTACGCGACCTGGAACGAGCAGGACGAAGGCGCGCCCGAAGGCGACGCGAAGCGGGTCGTGATCCTCGGCTCCGGACCGAACCGCATCGGCCAGGGCGTCGAGTTCGACTACTGCTGCGTCCACGCCGTCCAGACCTATCGCGAGCTCGGCTACGAGGCCGTGATGATCAACTGCAACCCGGAGACGGTCTCGACCGACTACGACACGTCGAACCGCCTCTACTTCGAGCCGCTCGACGAAGCGTCTGTCCTAGCGGTGCTCGAGCGCGAGCAGCCCGAAGGCGTCGTGATCCAGTTCGGCGGCCAGACGCCGCTCAAGCTCGCGCGCGCGATTGAAGGCGCCGGTTTCTCGATCCTCGGCACGCCGTTCGATGCCGTTGATCTCGCCGAAGACCGCGAGCGCTTCGGGAAGCTGCTCGCCGACCTCGGCATCCGCTGCCCGGACTGGGGAATCGCGCGCTCGGGCACCGAGGCCGCCGCGATTGCGCATCGGATCGGCTACCCGGTCCTCGTTCG
The DNA here is from genome assembly GCA_043739205.1 of Thermoleophilia bacterium. GTDB lineage: Bacteria > Actinomycetota > Thermoleophilia > Gaiellales > Gaiellaceae > PALSA-600. Next base: position 1,962 of record JAYUEQ010000234.1, on the reverse strand, counting down.
CCCGTCGTATGTGCTCGGCGGCCGCGCGATGCGGGTCTGCCACCGCGCGAACCAGGTGGTCGACGCCTTCCACGGCGTGGACGGGCCGACGCTCGTCGACCGTTTCCTCGAGGGCGCGACCGAGATCGACGTCGACGCGATCTGCGACGGCGAGAGCACCTATGTCGGCGCGATCATGCAGCACGTCGAAGAGGCGGGGGTCCACTCGGGCGACTCCACCTGCGTGCTCCCCGCCCAATCCCTGAGCGGCGCCGCCTCGGCCGAGATCTCGGAGATCGTCAAGCGGCTCGGGCCTGCGCTTGGCGTGGTCGGGCTCCTGAACGTGCAGCTCGCCGTCGTCGACGAAGAGGTCTTCGTGCTCGAGGTGAACCCGCGGGCATCCCGCACCGTCCCGTTTGCTTCCAAGGCGACGGGCGTGAACCTGGTGGCCGCCGCCTGCCGGCTCGCCGCGGGCGAGAAGATCGCCGATCTCGACCTGCCGGCCGAGCGGCCGCCGCGGCAGGTGAGCGTCAAGGCAGCCGTTCTGCCATTCGCGCGGTTCCCGGGCGCCGACCCGGTGCTCGGCCCGGAGATGCGCGCCACCGGTGAGGTGATGGCGAGCGCCAGCGACCTGCCGACGGCGTTTGCGAAGGCCGAGCGCGCAGCGGGCCGGTCGCTGCCGCACGACGGCTCGGTCTTCCTCTCGGTGCGCGAGGACGACAAGGCGGCCGCGATTCCCGTCGCCGCCGCGCTCGCGGGCCTCGGCTTCCAGCTCGTCGCCACGCACGGCACGGCTCGGACGCTGCGCGGAGCCGGCCTCGAGGTCGAAGAAGTCCGCAAGGTCAACACGCCGGGTGAGGAGGCGAGCGTCGTCGATCTGATCAAGCGCGGCCGCTGCAACCTCGTGATCAACACGCCCGAGGGGGGATCCGGCCCGCGCACCGACGGCTACCTGATCCGTGAGGCGGCACTCGCGGCACGCATTCCCTGCATCACGACGATCGCCGGTGCGGCAGCGGCCGTGCACGCGATTGCGAACGCGCGCTCAGAGACCGCGCTCTCGCTCCAGGAGCGGATCGATGTCGAAGCCTCGGCAAGAGCGTCTTAAGGTCACCGGCGTCGAAGCGCTCGGGCCGTATGTGCTCGTGCGCGTCGCCCGCGGCGACGTCGACCCGGGAGTGCCGGGGCAGTTCTTCATGCTCGAAGCGCCGGGGCGGGTCCTGCCGCGCCCTATGTCGCTCTGCCTCGCCCCGCGCGGGGAGCTCGTCTTCCTGCTCGATCCGATCGGTCCCGGCACGCAGGCACTCGCCTCGCTCCAGGTGAACGACCGGATCAATGTCTTCGGGCCGCTCGGCAACGGTTTCCGCCTCGACGTCGCCCGGCCGTTGCTCGTCGGCGGCGGTATCGGCATCGCGCCGCTCCCGTATCTCGCCGAGGCGCTCGAGCATCCGCCGGCGGTGCTCGGCTTCCGCTCCGAGCATCACGCGGAGGCGGCGGTGCTCCTCCCGAACGCCGAAGTCGTGATCGATCCGACACTCGTTACGGAGGTCATGCCCCTCGATCGCGACGTGCTCGCGTGCGGTCCGGAACCGATGCTCGAGGCGGTTCGCGGCCTCGTCCCGGACGCGCAGCTCGCCTGGGAGGCGCCGATGGCCTGCGGCTACGGAGCCTGTTACGGGTGTGTCGTGGAGGTCGATGGAGACCTGAAACGGTTGTGTATCGAGGGGCCGGTGCTGTGCTTCTCCTGAACGCGAGCGGCTGCCTCGACGCACTCACGGCACCCCATGTTGCGTCGTCGTTCGACGCGTTCGTGACGAAGACAGTGACGCCCGAGCCGCGCGCAGGCAACCCGCCGGTGCGCATCGCCGAGACCGACTTTGGGATGCTGAACGCGATCGGTTTGGCGAACCCGGGTCGCGAAGTGTTCCTCGCCGAAACGCTGCCGCAGTTGCGCGCGCTGAACGTCCCGCTGTGGGTGTCGGT
>JAYUEQ010000233.1:0-3601 GCA_043739205.1 Thermoleophilia bacterium | reverse complement strand
GCCGAGCGGTCGTCGCTCCCCCCGTACGCCGAGACCGGCCGCATGCGGTGGATCGGGAAGCGGACGTCGTAGAGCCGCCGGAAGACGGCGGTGACCTCGCGCGTCACTGAGCTCGCGACGACGAGCGCACCCGTGTGCGCGCGACCGTCGAAACCGATGTAGGAGACGCGCACGGTGCGCAGCTGCCGCGGCCCGACCGGGCAACCCTGATGCCAGGACGCACCGAGCTCGGCGGCGGTCACCGGCGCAACGGCGGCGTTGAACGGCGGCAGAGCGGCCATGCGCGTGGCAGCGTACTCTGGCCCCGCCGATGTTGACGCTCGCTCTCGCACTCGCACTCGGCTGCCCGCAGCGCATCCAGGTGGTCGCACCAAGCCCTCGCTCGACGACCGCGACGTTGACGGTGAGCGAGTGCGGGAAGCGCGTCCTCGGCCCCTGGCGTGCACACGTCGGGCGCAGCGGGCTCTCCGCTCATCACCTGGAGGGCGACGGAACGACGCCGCTCGGCCGGTTTGCGATCGGGCCGGTGCTCTACGGCCTCGAGCCGGACCCCGGCGTCACCCTCGCGTACCACCGCATCGTCTGCGGCGACTGGTGGGACGAGGATGCGCGCTCTCCGGCCTACAACACTTTCCGCCACGTCGCATGCGGCACGAACCCCCCGTTTCACGTCGGCAGCGAGGCGCTGTGGCAGATCACTCCGGCCTACCGCCTGTTCGCACCGATCCAGTACAACGTTGCCCCCGTCGTGCCGGGGCGGGGCTCGGCGATCTTCCTGCACGTCGACACCGGCCGTCCAACGAACGGCTGCGTCTCGTTGCCGCTGAGCGAGCTCCAACGCCTCCTGGTGCGAGTGCAGACCGGGGCGACGATCGATATCCGTACAGCATAATTTCACCACTTCTGTATAGTTATCAAGGTGAAGCGCTCCGTTGCGATCCTCGGCTGTGCCGGTTATTCCGGGCAGGAGACCCTCGACCGGGTGCTCGCGCACCCCGGGCTCGACGTGCTCGCCCTGGGCTCCAACTCGCTCGCGGGACAGGGCGCCTCCGCGCTCGACCCGCGCCTGAACGGGTCGCTGCCTCCATTCGTTTCGAATGACGAGGCAGGCGCGAGCGGCGCCGACGTCCTCTTTCTCTGCCTCGACAACGAGGCGGCGGCCGCCTTCGAGCCGCCTGCCGACACCGTGGTCGTCGACCTGTCGGGCGCCCACCGGCTCGTCGACGACGAGCTCGCGCGCGGCTGGTACGGCACCGCGCCCGGCGCGTGGAGCTACGGCCTGCCCGAGCTTTTCCGCGCCGACGGGCCGCTGATCGCGAACCCCGGCTGCTACGCGACCGCAGCGCTGCTCGCTCTTTCGCCCCTCGCGCACGTCGCCCAGGGGCCTGTGGTCATCGACGGCAAGTCGGGCGTCTCGGGCGCCGGCCGGACGCTCAAGCAGAGCTCCCACGCGGGCTCGGTGCTCGAGAACGTCTCGCCCTATGCGGTCGGAGAGCACCGCCACGCGCCCGAGATCGCCCAACAACTTGGCTTCCCGATCTGCTTCGTGCCGCACCTCCTCCCCGTCCGCCGCGGGTTGCTTGCGACCTGTTATCTGCACACCGACGCCGACGTCCGCTCACTGCTCGAGGAGACCTACGCCGGCAGCGCAGTCGTGCGGGTTCTGCCGGAGGGCGTCGCGCCCGAGCTCGCGCGCGTCCAGGGCACGGACGCAGCCGAGATCGGCGTCTACAGCGACGTCGCGACCGGCACGGCGATCGTGATCTGCGCGATCGACAATCTCGGCAAGGGCGCCGCCGGCCAGGCCGTGCAGAACGCGAACCTGGCGCTCGGCCTCGACGAAACGGCCGGGCTGCGGCTGACGGGAGTCCTGGTTTGAGCGTCACCGCGCCGCTGGGCTTCGTCGCCGCGGGCGTGCACGCGCACATCCGCAAGGAGAAGCGCGACCTCGCAATCCTGCGCTCGGTGCCGCTCGCGACAGGGGCAGCGATGTGGACGCAGAACCGCGTCCTCGCCGCGCCGGTCGTGGTCTCCAAGCGACACCTCGCGAGCACGCAGCCGCAAGCGGTCGTGATCAATTCGGGCATCGCGAACGCGGCAACAGGTGCGCAGGGCGAAGCCGACGCGATCGCGACCGCGGAGCACGCAGCCGGACTGCTCGGTCTCGCGCCTGAGCAGGTGCTCATCCTCTCGACGGGTGTGATCGGAGCGCCGCTCCCGATGGACCGCATGCTCGCAGGGGTCGACGCCGCGGCTGCCGCGCTCTCGCCGCACGGCGGCGACGAAGCTTCGGAAGCGATTCTCACGACCGACACACACGCCAAGACCGCGGTCGCACACGGCGGCGGCTTCACGGTCGGCGGCATGGCCAAGGGCTCCGGGATGATCCACCCGAACCTCGCGACCATGCTCGCCGTCGTCACGACCGATTACCCGCTCGAGCCCGGGGAGGCGATCGAGTTCCTCCGGCCGACGGTCGACGTGAGCTTCAACTCGATCACCGTCGACGGCGAGTGCTCGACCAACGACGCGGTGATCCTGCTCTCGTCCGGCGCCGCGGCGATCCAGCGCACACCTGCGACCGACGAGGCTTTCGCGCTAGCGCTAAGCACGGTGTGCCGCGACCTCTCGCACCAGATCGTCGTCGACGGCGAGGGCGCGACGCTCGTCGCCGAGATCAACGTCAGCGGTGCGGTGAGCGCTGCGGAGGCGCGCGCGATCGCGCAGCGCATCGCAACCTCGCCGCTCGTCAAGACCGCGCTCTTCGGTCACGACGCGAACTGGGGACGCGTGCTCATGGCCGCCGGCTCCGCGCCGTTCAACGGCGGCTATGCACAGGTCGACCCCGATCGGATCTCGCTGTCGTACAACGGCACCGCGGTGCTCGTCGACGGGGCACCGCAGAACGTCGAGCCGAACGTCGACGGCGCCGTGTGCACGATCGACCTCGACCTCGGCCTTGGAGACGGCAGCGCCGGCTACCTGACGAGCGACCTCTCCTACGACTACGTGCGCATCAACGCGGAGTACCGCTCGTGACCCGCCTGGTCGTCAAGGTCGGCGGCGCCGTTGCCGCAGAGTCCGCGGATCGCATCCTCGGCCTGCGCGAGGAAGGGCACGAGGTCGTGGTCGTGCACGGGGCAGGCCCGCAGATCACTGACGAGATGAAGCGCCGCGGCATCCCCGTCGAGTTCGTCGGCGGTAGGCGCCGCACCTCGCGCGCCGCGCTCGACGTCGTGCGCGAGTCGATGGAGGCGGTCAACGCCGAGCTGTGCGCGGCACTCGGCGACCTCGCGGTGCCGGTGTTCGGCGACCGCGCCGGCTTTCTCGCCGTGCCGGTGCCACCGCTCGGCTGGGTCGGCGACCCGCTGCCGTGCCGCCCCCAGCAGATCGTGGCCGCGCTGCGCGCAGGCCTCGTGCCCGTTGTCGCTCCGATCGCCGTCGGCCCGCTGAACGTGAACGCCGACGACGCCGCGGCCGCGCTCGCGCTCGGCCTCGGCGCGAAGCGCCTCGTCTTCCTCACCGACGTCGCGGGGCTTTACGTCGGAGGCGACCTGGTCGACAGCATCGGCGTCGTCCGTGCGACGCAGATGCTCGACGA
>JAYUEQ010000232.1:0-12407 GCA_043739205.1 Thermoleophilia bacterium | reverse complement strand
GGGCCGCCGGCTCTTTCGCGACAGCAGACGGAAAGAGGCGCATTTGTACAAGGTCGGCGACAAGGTGGTGTATCCCCACCACGGTGCAGGAACGGTCGTAAAGCGCGAAAAGCGCGAAGTGCTCGGCGAGAAGCGCGAGTACCTCACCATCAAGATCCTGCACAACGACATGACCGTGAACGTTCCGGCCGACAACGCCGAGCGCGTCGGCCTCCGGAAGGTCATCGACGAAGAGGCAGTCAAGAAGGTCGTGAAGTACCTGACCTCGGGCGGCACCGAGATGCCCAAGAACTGGAACCGCCGCTTCAAGCACAACCGCGACAAGATGAAGACGGGCGACATCTACGAGCTCGCCGAGGTCGTCCGCAACCTCGCGCTCCGCGATGGTGAGAAGGGCCTCTCGACGGGCGAGAAGCAGATGTACGTCAAGGCGAAGAAGATCCTCGCCTCCGAGCTCATGTACGCGAAGACGATGAGCGAGGACGAAGCCCTCGAGTGGCTCGAAGAGACCCTGACCGAGGGCGCGAAGCCCAAGCTGACGCCTGCCGAGAAGAAGGCGGCCGCTGCGGAGTCGAAGAAGACCGCTGCCGCTGCCAAGACGACGGCCGCGAAGCCGGCGGCGAAACCTGCCGCAGCCGCGAAGAAGGCGCCTGCCAAGGCGACTACGACCACCGCGCGCAAGACCGCGACGGCGAAGAAGCCCGCCGCGAAGAAGACCGCTACCGCGCGCAGGTAGTTAGGTAGTGAGTGTCTGGGCCGTACTCGTCGCCGCTGGGCGGGGAGAACGGCTTGGGGAAGACCGTCCGAAGGCCTTCGTCCGCCTCGGCGATCTTCCCCTGCTCGCTGAGCCGCTCCGCCGCCTCGACGAGAGCGGTTGGATCGACCAGATCGTGCTCGTCGCTCCGCCCGAGTGGGAGGAGCCGGCGATCCTGCTCGCGGAGGAGATCGGCGCATCGAAGGTGAGCGCGTGCGTCCCCGGCGGCGAGACGCGGACGGAATCGGTGCGCGCCGGCGTCGCCGAGGTGCCGGACGACGTGGCGGTGATCGTCGTGCACGACGCCGCCCGGCCGCTCGTCTCCGAGGACGTGATCCTGCGCGTGATCGCGGCGCTCAGTGAGGGCTTCGACGGCGCGGTACCCGGCTTGCCGCTCGCGGACACGGTGAAGCGGGTCCGCGACGGCGTCGTCGTCGAGACGGTTCCACGCGACGAGTTCGTGACCGTGCAGACGCCGCAGGCGTTCGTCGCGCCGGTGCTGCGCGCCGCGCTGGCGAAGGGTGAAGGCTCGGACTGCGCGTCGATCGTGGAGGCAAACGGTGGCCGCATCAAGGTGGTCGCCGGTGATGAGAAGCTGCTCAAGGTGACCTCCCGTGCAGATCTCGACCGCGTGGCCCTGTGGCTGTAGGCGACTTCCGCGTCGGGATCGGTGTCGACGCACACAAGCTCGAGCGTGGCGTGCCGTTGATCCTTGGCGGCGTGCGCTTCGACTTCGACCGCGGGCTCTCCGGTCACTCCGACGGTGACGTGCTCGCGCACGCGCTCGTCGATGCCGTGCTCGGCGCCGCCGGCCTCGGCGACATCGGGGCACTCTTCCCATCCGGTGACGAGCGCTACCGCGGCGCCGATAGTCTCGACCTGTTGCGTGACGCCTATCGCCAAGTGACCGAGGCGGGGTGGATGCTCGTCAACGCCGACTGCGTCCTGATCGGCCAGGAACCGAAGATCGCGAGCCGCCGCGAAGAGATGCGCCAGCGGCTTTCGGAGGCGTGCGGCGGCGGCGAGGTCAACGTGCGCGCGACGACGATGGACCACATGGGCTTCACCGGCCGCGGCGAAGGACTTGCCGCTCACGCAGTCGCACTCCTTCAGCGCGCGTGATGCAGGTCGTCCGGTACGCCGATCGGCCCGATGTGCGCGAGCGTCGCCGCGGTGAGCTCGATGAGTTTCCCGAGTACATGAACCACAACGCGATGGGCTGGAAATACTGGGGCCGCCTTTACGAGGACTTCCCGGCGTTCCAACTCGCCGTGCTCGACGGCGAAGCGCTCGTCGGTGAGGTACACGCGTTGTCGCTGCCGGTCGAGGGCGACGCGTTGCCGTCGGGCTGGGACGAGGCGTTCGAGCGTGGCATGGAAGCGGGCGGTGGCAACGTCGTCTCGCTGCTCGCGATCAGCGTCAAACCGGAGGCGCGCGGCCAGGGCGTGCCTGCGCTGCTGATCGAATCGGTGCGCACCGCGGCGCGCGAAGCGGGCCACGAGAGCGTGATCGCGCCGGTGCGCCCGACGCTCAAGGACCGCTATCCGCTGATCCCGATCGAGCGGTACGTCGAATGGCGGCGCGAGGACGGCTCGCACTTCGACCCATGGATCCGCACGCACGAACGACTCGGCGGCGCCATCGTCGGCCCGTGCCGCGACTCGATGCTGATCCAGGCGCCGGTCGCGGACTGGCAAGAGTGGACGGGGATGCAGTTCCCCGAGGACGGCGTGTACATCGTCCCGGGGATGCTGGCACCGCTCGAGGTGCACGAAAGCGTCGGCACCCACGTCGAGCCGAACGTCTGGATGCGGCACTCGATCTAAAGGGGCCGGCCGATCACGAGCTCGAGGTTGCGAGCGGCGATCTCACGATGTCGGCAGCCGCACGGACGACGTGCTCTACATCTCCCGGTCTCCCGATGTCGTCGTGTCCACCGCTCGTAGGATCTGCCGCCGTTCGTGGTCGCTCAGCGCACCGGCGAAAGGTGAACTCTGGCGAAGGTCGGCTCCACGTTGGCTGTCCTCGCCGATGACCTCCCTGATCCGATCGAGAGGTTCGTCGAGCAGCGTCATCCATGCACTCGCCCAGACCGGATGAACGCGGGCTTCTACTTGCCAGCGCTCGAGTCGCCGCCGGGCGGAGTCGACGAGTGTCGGGGTAAGCCGTTTGCCGACAGCCCGGTGGTAGGCCAGCCCGCGGAGTTCCGCCTCGCGATGGCCATCAGGCTCTCCTTCGGGACGCCAGGGAAGAAGATCGACGGTTAGCGCGCGCGCCGACCGATCGCGTCGGCGACCGATGGCCGCTGCCAGAGGTCTACTGAGCTCATCGAGCTCGGCCATCTCGTCGAGGAGCTCCACGAGCTCGGACACTGAGATCTCGGTCCGACCGGATGGCGTTCGTATCGTTGCGATCTCACCGGCGTTCAGCCAGCGTTCGAGCGCGTTCTGGCTGACACTGAACACTCGAGCCGCCACGGATTTCTTCACTGTGGGAGGGATGGATGACCGAAGTAGCTCGAGCGTCGGCTCAAGCTCGGAGCGCGCGCCTTCGGGCAGGCCTCGTTGAACCTGTTTTAGGCGCGCCAACTCCCGAATTGTGTCCTCGTGAGTCACAGAATGAGAGGAGGTTACCTAGAAGTTCAATAAAAAACACGAAATCCTGAATAAAGAAGATAAATAATAATGCCTATTTTCTTAACAGGGCAGTGCGGCAGATCCCTCAAGGAGCACGATGAGTCCGTCGCGTTCGAGAGAAACAAGCGCTTCGCCATCGGACGGCTGTTCGCCGGCGACGACAGCGCGCAGCGCGTTCGCGCGGCGCTGGCGGAACGAGCCTTCGAACTTCGACTGCTTGCGCAACGGCTCGTAACGCTGCCCGCGCGAGGGGCATTCGGCCGCGAGCGGGCACGCGTCGCAGCGCGGGATGCGCGCGAGGCAGATAGTGGCGCCGAGGTCGAAGAGCGCCTGCGTGCACGATCCGTCGAACTGCTCGCCGGTGCGCTCCTGGATACGGCGCACGTTGACGTCGATCGGCAGCACGTCACGTCCGAACGCGAAGTTGCCGACGGCGCCCGCGGTGTACGGGCCGACTCCGGGCAGTTCGGTCAGGTCGTCGGGCCAGCCGTGCGCCACGACGTGCTGCGCCGCGCGATGGAGGTTGAGCGCGCGGCGGTTGTAGCCGAGCCCCTGCCACTCGACGATCACCTCACCGGCGGAGGCCCCGGCGAGTGCGTCCACCGTGGGCCACTTCTCGAGCCAGGCGTGCCAGCGCGGAATCACGCGCTCGACCTGCGTCTGCTGCAGCATCACCTCGCTGACGAGAATCGCGTAGGGGTCGCGCGTTTCGCGCCAGGGGAGCGGGCGTTTGTTCTCGCTGTACCACTGCAGCAGCGCTGCTTTCACGCGTCGCTGGTCTTGCGGCGGGTTGCAGCGCGCACGTGGATGCGCTCGTCTTGTGCTCCGTGCAGGCTGAGGATCTCGATCGGGTGGTCATCGGCAGGCCCGAACCAGTGCGGAACCCGGGTGTCGAACTCCGCCACTTCGCCGGGGCCCATCGTGATGTCGCGGTCGCCAAGGATCAGACGCATGTGGCCCGACAGAACGTAAAGCCATTCGTGTCCTTCGTGGGTGCGAAGCTCGGGCTCCTTGGCCTCGGGCGGGATCACCACTTTCCACGCATGCAGACCACCTGCTTGCCCCGTCAGCGGCACGACGATCCGGCCATTGCGGACGCGTGGTGTGAACCGCACTCGGGGGTCGCCGACCTCCGGCGCGCCGACGAGTGCATCGAGCGACACCTGATGGGCTTGTGCGATCGGTAGGAGCAACTCGAGGCTGGGCTTGCGTTGACCGGTCTCGAGTCGCGACAGGGTGCTCTTGGAGATCCCCGTTACCGCTGCGAGGGCAGTCAACGTGACGCCTCGTCGGGTGCGCGCTTGTTTGAGGCGGGAACCGAGCTCGCCGAGGACGGTCGCGTTGGCCGGTGCGTTCTCCATCGCGTCACGCTACCGCTGAATTCCCGGAAACGGCAACAAACTTTGTCAAAGCCGCAGCGGCCATGCACCCTGGGTGCCATGGAAGAGACAAGCTATGACGTGGTCGTGGTCGGCGGCGGTGCGGCCGGGCTGAGCGCCGCGCTCGTGCTCGGACGCGCCCGGCGCCGGATCGCAGTGATCGATTCAGGTGAACCGCGGAACGCTCCGGCGGCTCACATGCAAGGGTTTCTGTCACGCGATGGCATGCCGCCGCGCGATCTCCTGGCCGCCGGACGGCTCGAGGTGAGCGGTTACGGCGTGGAGCTCGTCGACGACCAGGTGGTTGCGATCGCGGACGGGTTCGTCGTTCGCCTCGCGGGCGGACGCGTCCTGCAGGCGCGGCGGGTTCTGGTTACGACCGGTGTCCGCGACGAGCTGCCGGAGATCGCCGGCGTCCGCGAGCGGTGGGGACGCGATCTCCTGCACTGCCCGTACTGCCACGGCTGGGAGGTCCGCGACCAGCCCCTCGGCGTGCTCGGCACCGTGCCCGGCTCCGTTGAGCATGCGCTACTCGTGCTGCAGTGGTCCGACGACGTCGCATTCTTCGTCCACACCTATGACCTGAGCACAACCGATGTGGCTCAGCTCGCGGCCCGCGGCGTGCAGATCGTTCGCGGCGAGGTCGCACGGCTGGTGGTCGAGAACGACCGCTTGACCGGCGTCGAGTTGAGCGACGGTCAAGTGATCGCACGCACGGCGGTGTTCATCCGGCCGCTCAACGTGCCTCACGCCGATGGTCTACTCGCCGGACTCGGCTGCGAGATCGACGACCTTGGCTTCGTCCGCGTCGACGACGCCGGAAGAACGACGGTCTCTGGCGTCTGGGCTGCGGGGAACGTCGCGAATCCGCGCGCGCAGGTGATCACAGCGGCCGGCGAAGGTTCGGCCGCCGCAATCTCGATCAACGCCGACCTTGTCCAGGAAGACATTCAAAACGCACTGCTCGCAGGGCGTCAGACGAGCCGGTAACGGCTCAAAAGGAGTTCAACATGGCCAATAGCAATGACAGCATCCGTCGCCAGATCGCCCCGCCGAGCAAGCATCAGCTCGCGTTCATGATCTGGCTCTGCGTATTCCCGACGCTGACAGTCATCAACTTGGCGTTCGGTGACCGGCTTCGAACCATGTCGCCGGTCGTGCGGACGTTCGTGCTCGCGACGATCGCGGTTCCGATCGTGATCTACGGATTGATGCCGTATCTCCACCGGCTCCGCATTCGGTTGCTGAGGAGTAGTGCGGCGTGATTGCCCTGGTAGGTTCACTCACGGCGGCATCTCCGGGGGAACAAAGGAGCAAAGGGTGACTCTCGACCAGAAGCGAGCGCGCGCATTCGGCGTGCTCTACCTCATCACGTTCGTCACGTCGATCCCGGCGCTGCTCCTTTACCAGCCGGTGCTCGACGATCCTGTCGGTTACATCGCGGGCGTCGGCCACGACAAGCGGATCCTGTTCGGTGCCCTGCTCGAGCTGCTGCTGATCATCGCGAACATCGGAACGGCCGTCGTGATCGTCCCGATCGTCAGGCGACAGAACGAAGAGCTGGCGGTCGGATACGTGACCGCGCGGCTATTCGAATGCACGTTCATCCTCGTCGGCATCGTCGCCGTGCTCGGGATCATCACGCTGCGCAGTCAGGTCGCGGGTGCGTCGGAGGGAGCGGTTGCCTACACGCTGGCGGCAATCAAGGACTGGACGTTCCTGCTCGGCCCAGGCTGGGTCGTCGGCTGGGGGAACGGGCTGATCCTCGGCTACCTGATGTATCGATCAAGTCTTGTGCCGCGCAATATGTGCTGGCTCGGACTCGTCGGCGGGCCGCTGATCATCGTTACGGGCACGCTCATCATGCTCGGCGGCAACGATCCCGGCAGCACGCTGCACTCCCTGCAAGGCATTGCGACGATCCCTGAAGCAGCCTGGGAGTTGTTCCTCGGCGTCTACTGCACGGTGAAGGGCTTCAAGCCGGAATCGCCGATCCTTCGAGCAGATCAGATGGAGCCGGTGCCCGCCTAGTCCTGGCGCGCTCCTGATTCGCCCGAGCCGCGGCGGGCGACGCCGTCTTCTTCGGCGGCCTGACGGACGGCCGCGGCGATCGCCGGCGCGACCGCGCGGTTGAAGACGCTGGGAACGATGTAGTCACGGGCGAGCTCGTTGGCCGGGATCGTCTGGGCGAGCGCGGCTGCCGCGGCGACCCGCATGTTCGGCGTGATGCGCGAGGCCTGCGCATCGAGCGCGCCCCGGAAGACGCCGGGGAACGCGAGCACGTTGTTGATCTGGTTCGGATAGTCGGAGCGGCCGGTCGCAAGCACGGCGACGTGCTCGGCGACATCGGATGGCTCCACCTCCGGGGTCGGATTCGCCATCGCAAAGACGACCGCGTCGTCGGCCATGGTGCGAATCCCCGCGGCCGTCACCGCACCGGGCACGGACAAGCCGATGAACACGTCGGCTCCGCGAAGAACGTCGTCAGCCGAACCGTGGAGCGATTCGGGATTGGTCTTCGCCGCGTACGCCGCTTTCACCGGCGTGAGGTTGGGCCGCTCCGCGCAGATCGCGCCTGTGCTGTCGCAGCCGATGATCTGGCGGGCGCCTGCCTCGAGCAGCATGTCCGTCACGGCGACCCCGGCGGCTCCGACGCCGGAGACGACGATCTTGACGTCGGCGAGTGTCTTCCCGACCACGCGCAGCGCATTCAGGAGCGCGGCGAGCGTGACGATCGCCGTCCCGTGTTGGTCGTCGTGGAACACCGGGATGTCGAGAGCTTCGTCGAGCCGCTGTTCGATCTCGAAGCAGCGCGGGGCGGAGATGTCCTCGAGATTGATCCCCCCGAAGCCAGGTGAGATCGCGATCACTGCAGCGACGATCTCGTCGGGGTCTTTGGTCGAGAGGCAGATCGGCCACGCATCGATGTCGCCGAACTCCTTGAACAGCATCGCTTTGCCTTCCATCACCGGCATCGCTGCCTCGGGACCGATGTCGCCGAGCCCGAGCACGGCGGTGCCGTCGCTGACGACGGCAACGGTGTTGCGCTTGATCGTCAAGCTCCAGGCCGCGTCGGGATCGCGAGCGATCGCCTGACACACCCGAGCGACGCCCGGCGTGTACGCCATCGAGAGATCGTCGCGCGTCACGAGCGGTGTCTTCGGCTCGACGCGCAGCTTGCCACCAAGGTGCATGAGGAACGTCCGGTCTGATGCATGCTCGACGGTGATGCCGCAAAGCGCGCGAACGGCAGCCACCACTCTGGCGGCGTGGCCGTCGTCAGTCGCCATCACGACGATGTCGCGCACCTTCCGACCGTCCTCGACCCGCACGAGGTCGATCGCGCCGAGACTCCCGCCGGCGTCGCCGATCGCCGTCGCGAGCGCGGCGAACGCACCGGGGCTGTCGTCGAGATGCACGCGCAGGGTGACGCTGTATGACGCAGACGTATGAGCCACGTCAGTCCTCGTCCGGTGCGCCGCGCAAACCGCCCCAGCGGTACGGCGAGTCGAGTTGAAAGTCGAACTGGTCGAGCAGGCGTTCGACCGTCTGATCGACGATGTCGTCGATCGAGGTCGGGAGCGCGTAGAACCCGGGTACCGGCGGCGCAATGGTCGCGCCCATCTCCGTCAGCGTGAGCATGTTGCGGAGGTGCGTGGCGTGGAGCGGTGTCTCACGGACGACCAGGACAAGCCTCCGGCGCTCCTTCAGGACCACATCGGCGGCGCGGCAGACGAGGTTGTATGCGAACCCGTTGGCGATCGCCGCGAGCGTCTTCGTGCTGCACGGGGCGATAACCATCCCGTCGGTGAGGAACGAGCCGCTCGAAACCGTCGCGGCCTGGTCGTTCTCCGAATAGAAGTGGTCAGCGAGCTGCTTGACCTCAGCGAACGAGCGGCCGGTCTCGTGCTCGATCGTCACCCGCGCCCACTTGGTCGCGATTAGATGCGTCTCGACCGGCAGTTCGCGCAACCGCTCGAGCAGGCGCACGCCGTAGATCGCCCCGGACGCACCCGTGATCGCGACGATCAGCCGCCTATTCGTTTCTTCCATAGTGCGAATGGTGTCACGCGGGCCACTGGAGCCGTCTCACACCGGCGCGCATTCGGCCGTTGTAGAGAATGGAGAGCATGCCCAGCCGCGCAGTCGACACACCGATCGGAACCCTTGGCCTTGTCGGCTCCGACGCGGGGCTCAGTGGTGTCCGCTGGTCGGTGGACGGCCTGCAGGACGCGAGTTGCGCGACGCTCGACGATGCAGCGGCGCAGCTTCAGGCCTATTTCGCGGGCGAGTTGATCGAGTTCGACCTGCCGCTCGACCTCGACGGCACCGACTTCCAACGGCAGTGCTGGCTCGCGCTCGCGTCGATCCCGTACGGCCAGACCGTGAGCTACGGCGAGCAGGCGCGCCGGCTCGGTCTCGGCCCGGACGCGGCGCGCGCGGTCGGCGCGGCGAACGGTCAGAACCCGCTGCCGCTCGTCCTGCCGTGCCACCGGGTGATCGGCGCCGACGGCTCGCTCACCGGCTTCGGCGGCGGGCTGCACCTCAAGCGCTTCCTGCTCGAGCACGAAGGCGCGCTGCTCCCGCTCGGATAGAGCCTCTCAATCCAGCAGCTTTCGAGAAGACGCCACCCGATCGGGTGGCTAGCTTGGCGACGTGGGCTACGCAACGAACGGGAACGCCGCTGTGCGGGCCGAGGGGTTGGTCAAGCACTACGCGAGCAAGAAGGACGTGATCGAGGCCGTGCGCGGTGTCGATCTCAGGGTCGAGGCCGGCGAGGTCTTCGGCTTCCTCGGACCGAATGGCGCCGGCAAGTCGACCACCGTGAAGATGCTGACAACGCTGCTCTCGATCACGTCCGGCACCGCGTTCGTCGCAGGTGTCGATGTTGCGCGCGATCCCGACGAGGCACGGCGCCGCATGGGCGTCGCGCTGCAGGAGGCCGGGCTCGACGCGCGTCAGACCGGGCGTGAATTGCTCGTGCTGCAGGGACGCCTCTTCGGCTTGACGTCGCAGGAGGCCTCGACACGAGCCAAGGAGTTGCTCGCGTTGGTCGAACTCGAGGACGCCGCCGACAGGCGGATCAAGGGCTACTCCGGCGGGATGAAGCGTCGGCTCGATCTTGCCTCCGCGCTCGTCCACGAGCCGGACGTGCTCTTCCTCGACGAGCCGACGACCGGGCTCGATCCCGCCAGCCGGCTCACGGTCTGGGAGGAACTGCGGCGAATCAACGGGCGCGGCACGACGATCTTCCTCACGACGCAGTACCTCGAAGAAGCCGATCAGCTTTGCGACCGGATCGCGATCATCGACGGCGGTCTGATCGTTCGTGAAGGGACGCCCGCCGAGCTCAAGGCCGAGCTGCGCGAACGCCGCGGTTTGGCGAGCGATCCGACCCTCGATGACGTGTTCCTCGACGCAACGGGACGCACGCGCGTCGCCGGCGATGTGCAGGAGGTGTCGGCATGAACCAGGCGTGGGTACTCGGACAGCGTGCGCTGCGTGAGGCATGGCGGACACCCGAGGCGTTGTTCCCGACGCTGTTCATTCCGCTGTTCTTCCTCGTCGTCAACGTCGGCCAGGCCGCGCGGATCTTTCCGTCGCGCTCGACGGCATTCCTGCACGGCCAGGGGTACGGCGCGTTCCAGCTCCCGAGCTCGCTGCTCCTCGCAGCGTCGTTCGGGTCCGCCGCGCTCTTCCTGGTCGAGGACATCGAAGGCGGCTACTTCGACAAGCTGCGCGCGACGCCGATCCCGCGCACGGCGATCGTCCTCGGCCGCCTGATTGCCGAGTCCGTCAAAGGCGTCGTGCTGGCGGCGGCGCTCGTGCTGCTCGGGCTCGCCTTCGGCATTTCGGTCGCGAGCGGCGTGCTCGGCTTCGTCCTGCTCGTAGCGTTGGCCGCCCTCTGGGCTGTCGTCTTCAGTGGCTTCATGCTGTCGATCGCGCTCAAGACGCGCAGCGCAGCGGCGACGAACTCCGCCGGCCTGATCTTCTTCCCACTGCTGTTCCTGACGCCGAACTTCGTGCCGCGCAACTTGCTGACGAGGCCGATGGAGATCGCGGCGACGCTCAACCCTGTCACCTACGTGATGGAGGCGCTGCGCTCCCTGATCCTCGAAGACCTCGTGTGGAGCAAGATTCTCTACGGCTTCGGCGTCGCAGCCGTGCTCGGCGCAGTGATGCTCGTGCTCAACGTCCGGCTGATCCGGAATTACGACTGACGAAGCGCGTCAGTTCGCTCGCTACGAGCGACGCCCACTTGGATGCTCGCGGCAGCGGGACGAGCCTGCCGGATGGCGCGCGCACTGCAACGCCGTGCAACCCGCCGCGGATCAACGTGTACTCCCCGGTGGCGCCGAGTGCGAGCGCGCGTTCAAAGCCGCGCCGCGACAGCGCCGGGGCGACGCCGGGAATCCCAGGCAGGGCGCGGTCGAGCGAGCCGTGGAGGATCCGCAGCCGCTTGCCGCGGATCGGCTCGAGCGAGAGCCGGTCGGGCAGCCAGGGAGCGAGCCCGAGCACCGTCTCGACGGAGGGCTCGTCCGCCGTGCGCACGCTGACCGCGCCACCCATCGAGAAGCCGAGGAGCAACGTGTGCTGCGCTCCCACTGCCTCGATGGCGGCCCGCGCATCCTCAACGCACCAGTCGAGCCGGTTCCACGACTTGATCCGGTAGCGCACCTCACCGAAAGCGAGCTCTGGGAACTGCGGCGCCAAACGGTTGACGAGCCATTCGAGCGAAGCGCTCCACGTGCCCTCCACCGGAGCGGCCTGTCCGCCGTTCACGCACACAACCGCGAGGGGTGCGTCCCGCCGGCCCGTGATGCGGAGCTCCGCGCCCGTGCTCAGCCGCGCCGCGCGCGTCAACGCGCGATCCGCACGGTCACCGGCCGTGCTCGCGCGGCCGCGTAAGGCGCCACGAGACGACTCCGACAGCGAAGAGCAGCAGTTCGACGATCGTGATCGCGAGCCGGTTGATCAGCGTCACGCCGAGCGCGGCGCCCGATGTCGTTACCGCGAGCAGGAGCCCATACATCGACGCTTCACGCGCGCCGATCCCAGATGGTGCAAACACCGCGAGCACCGCGACGATCGCGCCGATAGCGGACACGCCGCCGAGAAACGGGATCGTCGCGAGGCCGACCTCCGCGCCGACCGAGCGCAGCATGAAGTACACCGCGAAGCCGCCGATCAGCCACGTGCCGCAGTAGAAGAGCAGCAGTCCGAGCGTCAACGGGAACGGCAGCGGCTGGAGGTCGTGCGCGCCGAACGGCTTCAGGATCTTGTTGAACAAGGGCCGGAAGATGCGGGGATGCAACAGCGTGGCAAGTAACACCGCGAAGCCGACGAGCAGAAGCAGCGGCGCGTTCACGTCGCGCACCCAGGCGAGGCTGAGGACGAAGACGATCACCCCCGAGATCGCCGAGAGCGCGGCTTCGACGAGGATTGACGCGAGCACTGTCGGCGTGTCAGTGACGCCCGCGTAACGGCGCAACGCAACCGCGCGCGCAGCCGGCGTCCACACGCCGCCTGGGAGGTACTTCGCAAGCAGCGACACCATCTCGGCTTGCAGCGCCACCCGGTACCGAATCTGGATGCCCCACGCATCGAGCATCCGGATCCAGCCGAGGATGAACACGA
>JAYUEQ010000231.1:0-5435 GCA_043739205.1 Thermoleophilia bacterium | reverse complement strand
GCGAGGATCGCGAGCAACGCCACGGCGATGAAGTTGCGGAACGTCGCATCGGGCCAATGGGCCTGCGCGGTGCCGTGAAACCAGGATGGATCAACGAGGAAGACGACGGCTGTGATCAGCATCTTGCCTCCCCAGCCGACGACGAGGAACAGCGTCGCGAGCAGGATCGCCCAGAAGCCGAGCTCGGGCAGTCCGACTGCGGACGCGAAGTTGAGCACGTTCCAGGCGAGCCAGAAGATCAGCGGCCCGAGCAGGACCGTTGCGACGATTACGAGCAGCGCCACGGCTAGCCCGCCGGCGACGAGCACACCGACTCCGAGAATTTGCAACACGATGCGCAGAACGGGATTCACCGGCCGAGTCTTTCATGCCGGCGCCACTCGCGTCTAGGAGCCGGCCCGTGTGTCAATCGGCGAGTCGCGCACGGATGGCGCCGCGGACCCGGTCAGCGACACCGGGCATCTCGCGCTCCATCTGCCTGAACTCGCGTTGGTTCATCACGATCACTTGCATCGGGGTCGTCGCGGTGACCGTTGCAGTCCGCCGGTCGGTCTCGAGGAGACCGATCTCTCCGAAGAACTCTCCAGGGCCGAGCTCCGCAACTCGCTCCCCGCTTTGCAGCACCTCGGCCGAGCCCTCCTCGATCACGAAGAACTCGTGCGCGAACTGGCCCTCGGTCGCAAGCTCTTGACCGGTCGAAACCGACACCTCATCCGTCCATTGGGCGAGCTTCTCCAGCTCGCTCTTCGACAAGCCGGAGAAGACGCCGACGCCTTCGAGTCGCTTCACGTCCATGACGGTGATCATGTCAGCCGCGATCGAACCGCACAATTCGCTGATCAGCTGAGCGCCGAGTCCTCCCAGAAGCTCTCGAGCATCTCGGCGTCACCGGTCTCGCCGGCGCCGAACGCAAGGAACTCGAGGCCGTTCGGGCCGGCCTCGAAGCCTCGAGCCACGGTCGGCGACACGCGAACGACGTCGAGCGGCTTCAGGTCGTGCGTCTCGCTCTCGAGCGTGACGCGCCCCGAGCCCGCGAGGACGACGTAGAACTCCTCCTGGCCCTCGTGCCGATGGCCGAAGGGCTGGCGGAAGTTCGGCGCGAGCTTCTGGTAGCTGAATCCGCCCTGTTGCGCATCGGTCGCGGAGCGGCCGAACCGCGCCTCGACGTTCGGTGACAGGCCGAATTTGACGGCCATGTCTTCGAGCTCCTTGATGTTCACAATCTTGTAATCCGCGGCCATGCGGCACCCCTTCTTGGTCTGCGACTCTGTAGCTATGAAGACACGCAGACTAGGTCAGAACCTCGAAGTCTCGGCGCTCGGCCTCGGTTGCATGGGCATGTCGGAGTTCTACGGAACGGCTGACGAGGGGGAGGCGATCGCGACGATCCACCGCGCGATCGAGCTCGGCGTCACCTTCCTCGACACCGCAGACATGTACGGCCCATTCACCAACGAGCGCCTCGTCGGTCGAGCAATCGCGGACCGCCGCGACAAGGTCGTCCTCGCGACGAAGTTCGGCAACGAGCGCAACGCGGACGGCAGCTGGATCGGCATCAACGGCCGGCCCGAGTACGTCCGCAAGGCCTGCGACGCGAGCCTCGAACGGCTCGGCGTCGACTACATCGACCTCTATTACCAGCACCGCGTCGACCTCGACACGCCGATCGAAGAGACGGTCGGCGCGATGAAGGAGCTCGTCGAGGCCGGCAAGGTGCGCCACCTCGGCCTCTCCGAGGCGGGAGCCGGAACGATTCGCCGGGCGCACGCCGTGCATCCGATCACCGCGCTGCAGTCGGAGTACTCGCTGTGGACGCGCGACCCCGAGGACGAGATCCTGCCGATGGTGCGCGAGCTCGGCATCGGCTTCGTCGCCTACAGCCCGCTCGGCCGCGGTTTCCTCTCCGGCCAGATCACGTCGATCGACGACCTGGACGAGGACGACTACCGCCGCCGTGCGGAGCGCTTCCAGGGCGAGAACTTCCAGAAGAACCTGGATCTCGTCGCTCAGGTCGGGGAGATCGCCGGTGAGAAGGGCGTCACGCCGAGCCAGCTCGCTCTCGCCTGGGTGCTCGCCCAGGGAGAGGACATCGTCCCGATCCCCGGCACGAAGCGCATCAGCTACCTCGAGGAGAACGTCGGTGCACTCGAGGTTCAGCTGACCGAGGACGACCTGCACCGGATCGACAAGGCGTTCCCGAAGGGCGCCACCGCCGGCAACCGGTACCCCGACATGTCGACGGTGAACCGATGACGAAGGTCGTGAAGACCGACGCCGAGTGGCGCGCAGAGCTGACGCCTGAGCAGTACCGCGTCTTGCGCGAAAAGGGCACGGATCGGCCGTTCGAAGGCGAGTACGACCACACCTTCGAGCCGGGCAGCTACCACTGCGCCGGCTGCGGTACCGAGATCTTCGCGTCCGATGCGAAGTACGACTCGGGCTGCGGCTGGCCGGCGTTCTACGCGCCGGCCTCAGCCGAGGCGGTCGAAGAGGAAACCGACGTCAGCTACGGCATGACCCGCACCGAGGTGATGTGCGCCGCCTGCGGCGGCCATCTCGGTCACGTGTTCCCCGACGGCCCGCAGCCCACAGGGTTGCGGTACTGCATCAACTCAGCGGCAATCAAACTGGAGGAGAGGTAAGTGGAGAAGAAGGCAACATTCGGCGCCGGGTGCTTCTGGGGCGTCGAGGCGGCATTCCGCCGCACGCAGGGCGTCACCGGGACGAAGGTCGGCTACGCCGGCGGCAACGTCGACAACCCGAGCTACGAGCAGGTGTGCCGCGACACGACCGGCCACGCCGAGGTCGTCGAGGTCACCTACGACCCGGAGCAGGTGCCGTACGAGCAGCTGCTGACGACGTTCTGGCTCGAGCACGACCCGACCCAGTTGAACCGGCAGGGGCCTGACGTGGGGTCGCAGTACCGGTCAGTGATCTTCGTGCACGACGAGGAGCAGCGCGCAGCGGCCGAGGCCTCGCGCGAGGCCGTTCAGGCGCGCTTCACGCGTCCGGTCGTGACGACGATCGAGGACGCGCCGCCCTTCTGGGAGGCAGAGGACTACCACCAGCAGTACCTCGAGAAGCGCGGGCTCGCGAGTTGCACGCCGCGCCTTGCGACCGCGGTTTCCTAGCAATCGATGTGGTGCGTCACGTGCTCTCTCGGGCACGTGACGCACCGGGTCGCCCTCAGAAAAGGTCTCCCGGGATGGTCGCCCGCCCGCGACCTCCCGAGTCATGTGGCGGATGTGCCCTCGTGCCGCCGGGTTCGACGCGTCTAGCGCGTCAGGAGCCGAAAAAACAATCCGCCCGTGGGGACGGCCCGCAGCTTCGCCCGCAGTTCAGTCGCAGTCATGCCGCTCCTTCTGTCTCTCCGCAAGTTGGTGAGATGAAATAGGGGCCCCGCCGCACAGGGCCCTTGATCACCATGACCGATCAAGGGTCGGTTGACCAAGCCCTCGTTCGGTGGTTGACCACCGTGGTTGATTTACGAGTCTTGACTACGCGGAAGCGGTTTACTACGCGGAAGCGGTTTCGCGCTCGCGCTTGCGCTTCGAGGCGGAACTGGCGCGTTTCGAGGCAGAGAGCTCCACTTTGCGCAAGCGAACCGACTTCGGGGTCACCTCGACGCACTCGTCGTCGCCGATGAACTCCAGCGCCTGCTCGAGTGAGAGCGGCCGCGGCGGGATCAGACGGATCAGGTCGTCGGAGCCGGAAGCCCGCATGTTGGTCAGCTTCTTCGGCTTCGAGGCGTTCACGTCGAGGTCGTCGCGCCGCGCGTTCTCGCCGACGACCATCCCCTCGTAGAGCTCGTCGGTCGGCGCGATGAACAGCGAGCCTCGCTCCTGCAGGTTTTCGATCGCGAACGCTGTCGCCTGGCCACGCCGGTCGGCGACGAGGCTGCCGGTCGGACGCGTGCGGAGCTCGCCGAACCAGGGCTCCCACTTCTCGAAGACGTGGTGCATGATCCCCGACCCGCGCGTCTCGGTCAGGAACTCGGTGCGGAAGCCGATCAGGCCGCGCGCGGGGACGAGGTACTCCATGCGCGCCCAGCCGGTGCCGTGGTTGACCATCTGCTGCATGCGACCCTTACGCAGCGCGAGAAGCTGTGTGACGACGCCGACAAACTCCTCCGGGACGTCGATCGCGACGCGCTCGACAGGCTCGTGCCGTTTGCCGTCGATCTCGCGCACGAGCACCTCCGGCTTGCCGATCGTCAGCTCGAAGCCTTCGCGCCGCATGATCTCGGCGAGCACGGCGAGCTGCAGCTCACCGCGGCCCTGCACTTCCCAGGTATCCGGACGCGGCGTCACGAGGACGCGCAGCGAGACGTTGCCGACGAGCTCCTGGTCGAGCCGCTGCTTGACCTGACTCGCGGTGAGCTTGTCGCCCTCGGTTCCGGCAAGCGGAGAGGTATTGATGCCGACGGTGATCGAGAGGCTCGGCTCGTCGACGACGGTGACGGGCAGCGGGCGCGGGTCGTCCGGGTCGGCGATCGTCTCGCCGATCGTCACCTCGGGCAGGCCGGCCAGCGCGACGATGTCGCCCGGGCCCGCTTCGTCGGCGGAGACACGGTCGAGCGCCTCGGTGACCAGCAGGTCGACGACGCGCGCGTTCTCGATCTCGCCGTTTGCGCGGCACCAGGCGATCTGCTGGCCCTTCTTGAGGATGCCGTGGCGGATGCGCAAGAGCGCGAGCCGGCCGACGTACGGCGAGGCGTCCAGGTTCGTTACGAGCGCTTGCAGCGGATGGTCCGGGTCGTACGAGGGCGGCGGGATCGTCTCGAGCAGCGTCTCGAAGAGCGGATCGAGCGTGTCGGAGAGCACGTTCGGATCGAGGCCCGCTTTGCCCTCGCGCGCGACCGTGTAGACGATCGGGAACTCGATCTGCTCCGCGCTCGCGTCGAGATCGAGGAAGAGCTCGTAGACCTCGTTGACGACTTCTTCGACGCGGGCGTCCGGACGGTCGATCTTGTTCACGACCAGCACGACGGGGAGGCGCGATTCGAGCGCCTTGCGCAGGACGAAGCGTGTCTGCGGGAGCGGCCCCTCGCTCGCGTCGACGAGCAGCAGCACGCCGTCGACCATCGTCAGCGCGCGCTCGACCTCGCCCCCGAAGTCGGCGTGGCCGGGCGTGTCGACGATGTTGATCTTCGTCTCCCCGTAGCGCACCGCCGTGTTCTTGGCGAGGATCGTGATGCCCTTCTCGCGCTCGAGGTCCATCGAGTCCATGACGCGCTCGTTGACGTCCTGGTTCTCGCGGAATGAACCGGACTGCCAGAGCATCGCGTCGACGAGCGTCGTCTTGCCGTGGTCGACGTGCGCGACGATCGCAATGTTGCGCAGATCGTCCCTGCGGGCGGTGAGATTCGGCTTCGTCACCCGCCCACGGTAGCTGCCTGCTACAATCTGTCCAGACTGGACAGAAAGGACATGTCG
>JAYUEQ010000230.1:0-9747 GCA_043739205.1 Thermoleophilia bacterium | reverse complement strand
ACGCGTGAGCTGCCGCCGCCGCTGCCGCCGGGCGAGCGCACGGTGGGGCAGGTGATTGCCGAGACGATCCGCGCCTACGGGGATCGTTTCTGGCTCGTGCTCCCGCTCGGCATCCCGCTCGCTGTCGTCGACCAACTCAGCGTGCGCGAGTCGCCCGGGGTGCAGATGCTCGTGTGGTGGGCTGCGACGCCGCTCTTCGTCGCGGCGTACCTCTATGCGTGCTCGCTCGTCCTCGGCACGCGGCCGAACCGCACTGCCGTCGCGCTCGCCGTGCTGATCTATCTCCCGTTCCCGGCGCTCCGCGCGCTGTTCATCCTGCCGGGGATCGCGTGGTTCGCGCTGATCGGGCTTGCGGTTCCTGCGGCGATGGTGGAGGGGCTGCGCAGCCGCGATGCGCTCGTGCGAGGGCGGCAACTCGCCGTCGCCGATTACGCGCACGCGCTCGGATCGCTGGCGGCGCTCGTTGTGGTCGTGGGTGTCGCAGCGACGACGTTGAGTGCGCTCTTGCATAGCCAGGGGGACAACGGGCAGCGGATCGCCGTTGTCATCTCCGACCTCGTGCTCAGCCCGCTCCTCTTCCTCGGGGCGGCACTGCTCTATCTCGACCAGTCGGCCAGGGTAGGGTCCGACGCATCCGACCGAAGGAGACGCCGCGATGCCCATTTTCATCCTCCTGTCGACGCTGACCCAGCAAGGCGTCACGACGCTCAAGTCGAACCCTGAGCGGCTGCGCGAGGTCAACAAGGACGTCGAAGAGCTCGGCTGTCGCGTGCTGCACCAGTGGGCGACACTCGGCTCGTTCGACTTCGTGAACGTCCTCGAGGCGCCGGACATCGCGACCGTCGCGAAGGTCTCGGTGGCGCTCGGCGCCCGCGGTTCCTCGCGCATCGAGACGCTCCCCGCCCTCGAGATCGACGAGTTCCTGCGCACGCTCGAATAGCCACGTCTGGCGGCAGCCACCGCGAAGTGCGCTTCGCGTGAAGCGCACGTCCGAAAGAGACAAGTTGTGGTTGCAGGCCCGGGCCGCTAATACTCCTGCTCGTGCGTGATCCGCGGATCGACGACTACGCCCGCCTGCTCGTCGAGCGGTCTGTCGGCGTGCAGCCGGGCTGGCAGGTACAGGTGCGTGCGACGCCGCTCGCCCGTCCGCTCGTCGAGGCGGTGCTCGAGGAGATCGCGCGCCGCGGCGCCTACCCGATCCTGCAGATGACCTTCGAGCTGATCGGCGGGCCGTTCGCACGCGAGGCGCCCGTCGAGACGCTGCGCGTCGCCGCGCCGTTGCAGCGGCGCATCTGGGAGGAGGCCGACGCGTTCATCGCGATCTGGGCACCTGAGAACTCCCGCGAGGGCTCAGAGCTCTCGGAGGAGCGCAAGGCCGCCCTGCAAGAGGCGAGCTCACCGATGCGCGATCGGACGATGTCGATGTCGGCACCGTGGGTGGTCGCCGAGTACCCGGTGCTGTCGGGCGCGCAGGACGCCGGCATGACGCTAACCGAGTACGAGCAGTTCATCTTCGACTCGGTGTTGCTCGACTGGGACGCCGAGGGTGAGCGCATGCGCAAGATCGCCGACGTCTTCGACGCCGCCGAGGAGGTGCGCATCGTCGGCCCCGGTACCGACCTCACGCTGTCGCTCGCGGGTCGGGTCGGCGCCGTCGACGACGGCCACGTCAACATGCCGGGCGGCGAGGTCTTCTACTCACCCGTCGAGGATTCGGCGGCAGGCGTGATCGAGTTCTCCGAGTTCCCTGCGGTGTACTACGGCAACGAGGTGGACGGCACGCGCTTCGTCTTCGACGGCGGGCGGATCGTCGACGCGACCGCGCGCTCGGGCGAGGCATTTCTGCTCCAGACGCTCGACACCGACGAGGGCGCGCGCCGCCTCGGCGAGCTCGGTATCGGGTGCAACCCAGGCATCCAGCGCTTCATGAAGAACGTCGCCTTCGACGAGAAGATCGACGGCACGGTGCACCTCGCTGTCGGGAACTCCTACACCTTCACCGGTGGGACGAACGTGAGCTCGATCCACTGGGACATCGTCAAGGACCTCCGCAGAAACGGCGAGCTCCACGCCGACGGCAAGGTCGTGCAGAAGAACGGACGCTGGATCGGTGTCTGACACCGCTCTTTGGTGTCTGACACCTTTTTAGAGCGCAGCGGCGATCTCCCCAGCCAGGCGCGCGTTGCCGACGATCAGGTCACGGTTCGCTGCGAGCGTGCGCCCGCCGCTCTCGCGGTGCAGATAGGAGAGGACGAACGGCGTCACGCCCTGGCCGTGCACGTTCGCGGCCGCGGCCGCGGCGAGCGCCTGCTCGATCAGAGGCTCGATGTCGTCGAGGCTCTCGTCCGGCGGACGGCCGACGACCAGGCCGCCGCCTTGCAGCTGCCAGTGTGCAGCAGCGATCTGCGCTGCCTCCTCCGCCGACTCGATGCGCGCCGACACGGGCGGGCCGCCGCGCGCGGCGTAGAAAAGCGGGAGCTCGTCGGTGCGCCAGCCGAGGACGGGCACACCGAGCGTCTCGAGGAGCTCCGCTGTCGCGGGCACGTCGAGGAGCGACTTCACACCGGAGGAGACGACCAGGGCGGGCGTGCGGGCAAGCACGCCGAGATCGGCGGAGACATCCGGCGGTGTGGGCCAGCCGCGGTGCACGCCGCCGAGACCTCCCGTCGCCATGAATTGAATGCCGACTGCCTTGCAGACGGCGAGCGTGCCGCCGACGGTCGTCGCGCCGGGTGCGCCTTGGACGACAGCGGCCGCGAGGTCGCGAGGGCCGAGCTTGCGCGCAGACGCGTCGAAGCGCTCGAGCTCCGGCTGCGTCAGGCCGACGATCACCGTCCCGTCCAGTACGCCGATCGTCGCGGGCACGGCGCCGCCTGCGCGCACCGCCGCTTCGGAGCCGAGACCGACGGCCACGCCTTCGCCCGGCGGGAAGCCGTGTGCGACGAGCGTCGTCTCGAGCGCAACGACGCCGCGGTTGGCATGCAGCGCCTGCTGGACTTCGTCGCTGACGCGGATCACGGCATCGCTCCCAGTTGGGAGCAGCAGCGCGCAGCGGCTTCGAGCCCGAGCTCCGCGCCGCCGATCAGGTAGCCGGCGGCGAGCGCGTCGCCGGCTCCTGTCGTGTCGAGGATCTCGGTCGCGGCGGACGCGTACAGCTGCCCGTCGGCGTCGAGCCCGTCGGCGCCGCGCTTCACGATCCAGCGTGCATCGAGCTCGCCGAGGGCATCGCGCTCGGCTTCGTTCGCAAAGACCATGTCGGGCGCGATTGCGCGTACGCGCTCTCGGAATGGCTCGTCGACAAGCGACCACGTCGAGACATCGAGGGTGACCTGTGCGCCATAGGCGCGTGCGAAGGACACTGCCGCGACCGCGGCTGAGGCGATCGGTTCGCGCAACAGCGAATAGCCGGAGAGGTGCAACACGTCGCAATCGAACCACGATGCGTCGAGGTCCTGCGCCGCAAGCTCGGGAGAGACCCCGCGGTCCGAGGCCATCGTCCGGTCCCCTCGCGAGGCGATCGACACGACGACCCCTGTCCGTCCACCGGACGGCCCCACGACCTCCACGCCACGCTTTTCAAGGGCGCGCGTCACGATGTCGGACGCGGAGTCGTCGCCGCGGCGCCCGACGAAGCGCGCTTCCGCACCAAGGCTTGCGGCCCAGGCCGCCACGTTCGCTGCCTGGCCGCCCGGCCCGGTCATCGTGACCGCCGTCTGGTCGTCGCCGAGGATGAGCGGTGCATCGAGTTGGACGATCACGTCGAGGAGCAGGTCGCCGAGAGTGGTCAGCCGCATGCATAGGATCGTCGCATGGAAGCGACCGGCCGCGGCAGCAAGCTCCGTTCGTTCGCGATCGGCGGCCTGGTCGGTGCGGCCGGCGCGCTCGCGACGGCACGCCGTGCCTCGCACCGCTCGCGCCGTCCTCGCAACGCACCCAGCGGGCTTGCGGCATTCGAGGACGCACCGTGCTTCCTGGAGATCGTCGGTGAGGAAGCGCAGCGCTACCGCGAAGGCGGCGGCGAGATGACGAGCGGCACGTCGATCCCGACGTAACTGTCGACCATGAAGTGGCCGGCGGCCGCCATCTGGACGCGCCGCAGGCGAGTTCCGTTGAGCGTGACACGGAACCAGGCCGGGACGCGCCGGTCGACGAAGGTCAGCACGTTCGGCGCAATCTCGTGCACGTTCGTCGGGCTGCCCCAGTAGGGCTGCATGACGTCGATCCGCGATTGCGCGGACGGCACCCAGGGCGCCCCGGCGCGGTCGCGATCCCAGCGCCGTGTGCCGATCACGATCGCGCTCGGCCCGCCCTTCGTCTCGTAGGCAAGCCGGTCCGGCGCGACGGCCTTGAAGCGTGTCGTCTCGCCGTTCGAGGGCGAGGAGGCGAGATGCTCGTCGAACACCGCGGTCCGCGCGGTGCGATAGATGCGAACGACGCGCCGCAGCAGGGCGCTCGCATCGGGCGCGCGCACTGGCACGTCGAAGACGATTGTCTTGCCGCCGATCCCGATGCTTAGCGCGCCGGGAACCGCAGGCGCCCGGTAGCAACCGGAACCGCACGATCGTGCGGGCGTGCCGTCGACCGTCACGATGCGCCCGTCGACGCCCGTGCCGTCCGGCCCGATCAAGGTCACCGTGACCGCCGAAGACGTCCGCGCGACCGCCAGCGCGAGCGAGCCGAGCTCCTGGGCGGCGACGACGGCGTTCGTCGGTGGAAGCGCGGCGGGTCGTGCGACCGGCACAGGCGCCGCCACCGCGTTCTGCTCCGTGCCCGGACGGAGCTCGGTCAGGACGGCTACCGCGATCACGGCGCCGGCGAGCAACGCGATCTCCGCGAGTGCCGATCGGCGGAGTCGTGCGAACGCGCCGATCAGGAGCGTGCGGTTCAGCCAGCCGAGGCCGACCAGCGGTGCGAAGAGCGACGTCTTCACGAGCAGCGTCTGGCCGTACGATGTCGTCCAGATCTGGTGCACCGCCGAGAGCTCGGTCAGCGCCCTGACGATCCCGGAGAGGCCGAGCACGATCACCGCGACCAGCGCGGCGGACGAGAAGCGCCGCACCACCGCCGAGCGCGCGGCGCCGTGATCGCTCGCGCGCGGCACGACGTACACGAGCGACAGGAGGCCGCCGAGCCACACCGCCGCTGCGGTGATGTGCGCGGCGTCGACGAGCGGGGCGAGCACGCGCGGTTGGTCACGGTCAAGCGCATGGCCCGCGAGCGTCGGCGCTGCAAGCAGCGCGAGCGAGCACGCGCCGGCGACGTAGAGCAGCAACGGAACGGTCGGCGCGAGCGCGGCCGCAGCTCCGCCGACGAGCGCGATCGTGATCGCCACCTTGATGACGAGGATGAAACGCGTGCCGGGTGGCGCGCCGTGGATCATCCCGCTGCCACCGAGGAACGCGGCGAGCAAGGCGAAGAAAAGAAGGTGAGCGAGTGGGGTGCGAATGCGATCACCGAGCACGCGGCGCGTGAGCAGCAGGAAGACGGTCGCGCCTGCGGCAGCGAGCGCGCCGAAGAAGAAGAGCGTGCGCAGCACGAGGTTGCTCCAGCTCAACGGGGCGGAGGCGCCGAGCACGGAGTGGGGTGAGGCGCTGCCGCCGCCGACCGCGAACGCCAGCACGCCCTGCTCGCGGTGGCCGTCCTCCGAGACGATGCTCCAGCGGACGCTGTACGACCCATCTGCGAGCTCCGTGCGGAGCGGGAGAACGAGCGTGTGCCCGGTGGCGCGCGGAGCTCCGTCGAGCACCGAGGCGTTGCCTGCGTTGGCTACCGCCGCGTTCCCATTCGCGACGTGGATGCGATCGTCGAACTCGACGCGGACCGATTGTGGCGCGCGATCGAGGACCGCGCCGTCCGCGGGAGTCGTCCCGATGAGTGTGGCGTGAGCCGCCGCGCTCGCCGGCGCGATCAGCGCGGCAAGAGCGATCAGGACGACTGTCCGCTTCACGGGAGGCGAGGGTAGCGCCCACAGGTTGCGTGAGGCCTCGCTGCTAGCCTTGCCGCCTCGATGCCCATCTACGAGTACAAGTGCCCGAACGGGCACCTGTTCGAGGTCTTCCACGGGATGACCGAGCCGGGGCCGGAGGTGTGCGAAGTGTGCGGCGCCGCTCCGCTCCAGACCGTCCTCCATCCGGTCGCGGTCCACTACAAGGGCTCGGGCTTCTACAGCACCGACTACGGCCGCAAGGGCAAGAAGCCGGTCAAGGAAGGCTCCTCTTCCGACTCGTCGTCCAGTTCGGACTCGTCTTCCGGATCCGACTCGTCGTCTTCGTCGTCCACTTCCTCGTCCGACAGCTCCGGCAGCGGCGGCGAGACGAAGAAGAAAGCGGCCGAGAGCTAAAAGAGCTTGCGTCGTCTGCCCGCGAGCGCTTCGAGCGCGAGCAGCAGCCCGACCGCACCGAGCACGGCGAGCAGGAACGGGCCGAGGTCCCAGCCGAAGTGCACCTTGTGGCCGAGGACGACGTCACCGATCAGGCCGCCGACGAGGGCGCCGACGAGGCCGACAACGAGTGTTGGCAGACAGCCGATCCTGTGTCGCCCCGGCGTGACGGCACGTGCGACAAAACCTGCGAGCAATCCGAAGAGCAGCCAGGAGACGATGCCCATGCGCCGACCTTACTGGAGCGTGTGACCGGTGACGCAGCCAGGGCTGAACGGCCCGGTCGGAAGCTGCGGCGCGGACTTGCCGAGGAACATGGCGATCGTCGCTGGGTTGTCCTCGCTTGGGCTGCCGTTGCCGCCGGCCCCGAAGTCGCCGCCCAGCCGGCAGTGGACGGAGCTCGACGCCGAGGCGCGGAACTTCACCCAGCCGAGTTGCATCAGTTGACCTGCGCTGAGGTCGGTTGTGAGCGGCTTCGCGAGCGTGCCGCCGTTGAACGGCAATCCGATGAGCGTGCCCGGTGAGGTGAACTTCGACGAGAGCGCGTCGATCACGAGTTGCTGGCGCGCACCGCGCGTTACGTCGGTCTCGCTGGGGTCGAGCACGTTCTCACGGATGCGCGAATAGATCAGCGCGCGCTCACCGCTCATGTGCTGCTTCCCCTTCGGGAAGCGCCAGCCCTGCCACGTGTCGCAACGAGCCTGCGTCGAGTACGGGCAGTCGAAGCGGTTCGAGCGAATCGGCTTCGGCACGTTCACGTCGATCCCGCCGAGCGCATTGATCAGGTCTTTGAAGTCGGCGAAGTTGACAACGACGATGTGGTTGATGTCGACGCCGGTGAACTCGCGGACCGTCTTGATCGCGAGTGCCGCGCCGCCGATCTGAAATGCCGCGTTGATCTTCTGCGTGCTGTAGCCGGGGATCGTCGCCTGCAGGTCCCTCGGGATCGAGAGGTAGTAGAGCCGGTGATGCGACGGGTCGGTGCGCAGCAGCAGGATCGAGTCCGAATGACGGTCGCCGGCGCGGCCGCCGATCTGCGAGTTGTCGGTGCCGAGAAGCAGGACCGTAGTCGAATGCGAAAGCAACAGACCGCCCTGCGACACGAGTGCGGACCGGGCGTCGGGCGTCAGTTGCTTGTTCGCCTTCGAGACGCCACTCGAGAACGCGAACCAACTCGCGACCGCCCAGACGAGGATCAGGAGGAACAGCAGGGCCGCGCCGATCGCGACACGGCGGCCCCAGCGGACGTTCGTCTCACGCTCGCTGCGCGCGCCCGGGCCGCGGTAGTCGGTACGCGCTCCGCGCTGCTTGTCACCGCGGCTGCCTTTGGCGCCGCCGCTCGGGCGGCTGGGGCGAGACGTCGCCGACGGAACCTTCCCTTTTGCGCGTCCGCCCCGGTAGGTGCGGTACGGCTTCTCTTCCCCAGCCATTCGGGCGGTTAGGTTACCCACCGGGTATGAGCACCAAGCGCGTCATCGGCGTGGACATCGGCGGAACGAAGGTTCTCGCTGGAATCGTCGATTCCGAGGGTCAGGTGCACGAGACCGTCGAGCGTCCGACGGTCACCACCTCCCAGGCGGCACTGCTCGAGCAGCTCGCCGAACAGGTGCTCTCGCTCCCGCAGGACGGCATCGAGGCGGTCGGCTTCGGCATTCCGACGCGGATCAACCATGAACGCGGGGTAGCGCTCGGTTCGGTGAACATCCCGCTCCGCGACGTTCCGTTCCGCGACTGGATGCGGGACCGCATCGGCTTGCCCGTCGAGATCGAGAACGATGCGAGCTGCGCCGCTCTCGCCGAGTTCCGGCTCGGAGCCGGGCGTGGAGTGCGCGACCTCGTGCTGCTGACGCTCGGCACGGGCGTCGGCGGCGGTGTCATCTCCGGCGGCAATCTCTTTCGTGCCTACACGGAGCTCGGGCACATGGTGATCGTCGCCGATGGCCTGCCGTGTCAGGGCGCTTGCTCCGGGCGGGGACACCTCGAGGCGTATTGCTCGGGCCGCGCCGCAGACAAGCTTGCGAAGGAACTGCTCGGTCAGCACAGCACGTCGTACGACCTCGTGCGCGAGCATCACCCGGTGCTGGAGGACATCGGCCACTACCTCGGCGTCGCGATCGGCTCGCTCGTCAACATCTTCGGTGCGACGCGCGTGGTGATCGGCGGCGGCTTCGGGATCGGGGCGTTCGATCTCCTGGAGCCTGCGGCGCGGCTCGCGGTGCTGACGGAGGCGCTCGCGCCCTCGGGGCAAGTGCTGGAGATCGAGCAGGCGAAGCTCGGGAAAGAGGCCGGCCTGATCGGCGCCGGCCTCCTTGCGCTCGAGGGCCTGTAATGCCTCTGGCGGTCTGCGCGACGCCGATCGGGAACCTCGAGGACATCACGTTGCGCGTGCTCACCGAGCTGCGCGAAGCCGATCTCGTGCTCGCAGAGGACACGCGGCACACGCGCGGGTTGCTCGAGCGGCACGCGATCAAGGCGCGGCTCCTCTCCTACCACGAGCACAACGAGGCGGCGCGCGTCGCGGAGCTGCTGCCGCGGCTCGAAGCCGGCGAGCGGATCGCGCTCGTCAGCGACGCGGGGATGCCGGCGATCTCCGACCCGGGGGCGCGGCTCGTCCGCGCGGCCCTCGACGCGGGATTCGCAGTGACGGTCCTGCCGGGCGCCTCGGCCGTCGAGACGGCGCTCGTCGCGAGTGGGCTCGCCGGCGGGCGCTACGCATTCGTCGGGTTCCTGCCACGGAAGGCGGGCGAGCTCGAGGCGCTCTGGCGCGAGACGTCGGCGTGGGGGTGCCCGGTGGTCGCGTTCGAGTCTCCGCACAGGCTCACCGCGTCGCTGCGCTCGCTCGCCGCCTTCGACGCCGACCGTGAGGTGGCGGTGTGCCGCGAGCTGACGAAAAAGTTTGAGCAGGTAGGGCGCGGTACGGCCGCCGAGCTCGCCGAGCGCCTCGTCGAGCCGCCGAAGGGCGAGATCACGCTCGTCGTCGGGGCCGGGGCGGCCGAGTCCGATCCGGAGTTGGCCCGGCAGGCAGTGGCCGAGCTGGTTGCGGCCGGAACGCCCCGCGGCGTGGCCGCGGAGGTGGTCGCACGCCTGACGGATACGTCGCGTAACGACCTCTACCGCGGCTCTCTGTGACAACTTTGTAATCTCGTTTGACAACACGCGGGGCCCGGCCCTACCGTGGAAACGTGCGTTCGCTCCGCTGACATCAGCAGCGGCCCGACCACCTCCCGACATGAACTCACGGTCCGAAAGGCGGTCCCTATGCGTCGTCAGTTTCTCGCGGCGGTCTTTGCCGCGCTCTTCCTTGCGCCTGCGGGCGCGGCCTGGACGTGGCCCGCCACGGGCACCGTCCTGCAGCCGTTCCTCTTCGA
>JAYUEQ010000229.1:0-3867 GCA_043739205.1 Thermoleophilia bacterium | reverse complement strand
AAGGCGGCGCGTATGCGAGTCCCCCACGCTGGCTAGACGATTCCCGTCAGGTCACGGGGACACGCCTCTACGAGCTGGTACCTCCACTGCCCGTACTTGAAATCTCCAACGCCGGACCACCTCCTTTCCGCGGTTATCGAGAATCTAGCGGATGGGTCAGGACGGACGTCGGCCGGAGCGGATTTCGGCCACGATGACCGCGTGCCGATCGTCTTCGTCCACGGGCTCTCCGCCTCGTCGCGCTGGTGGCGGGCGGTTCTGCCGCTCCTCGGCGGCCGCGAGGCCCGCCTGCTCGACCTCCCGCGGTTCGGGCGTCACTTTCGCCCCGCAGGGGTGACGGACTGGCTCGCTGCCGAGATCGAAGCCGAGGCCCCCGTCGTGCTCGTCGGGCACTCGATGGGCGGCCTGGTCTGTGCGTCGCTTGCCGTCGAGCGGCCTGAGCTCGTCCGCGCCCTCGTCCTGATCGCGCCGGCGGGCGCGCCCGAGCTGCGCTCGCTGCAGGCATACGCGCGGGGCCTCGTGCGCACGGTTCTATCCTTGCGCCCGGGCCTGATGCGCACGATCGCCGAGGATGCGATCCGGACCGGCCCTGAGGCGCTCCTGCACGGAGCGCTCTTCGCAACCGGGTCGAGCTTCGCGGGCAGCGTGTCGGCACCGACACTCCTGATCTGGGGCGCTCGCGACCGTCTGATCCCGGTCGAGCTTGCTGCCGAGTGGCAGCGCGCGATCCCCCAGGCCCGGCTGGAGGTGATCGACGACGCCGGCCACGTCCCGATGGTCGAGACCCCGTCAGCGTTCGCCGAGCGCCTGCTGCACTTCCTCGACGACCTGGACGACGGCGCCGGGATGTGACCAGTCGACGGCGTGCGCGGCGCCCTGAACCGTGACCAGCCGCCCGTCCGCCGGCGCAGCCGCCAATTGTTCGGCCCAGCGTTGCCCGCAGATCGGGTCGGCGCTCCCACGCACGATCACGACCGGCACCGATACCTGCGCGAGACGTTCCGCGATCGGGTGCCGCAGCATCGAGCGGGCGGCGCGGAGGATGTGCAAGGGGCCGCGCCGCGCGTAGTCAGCGAGCGCCACGGGCACGAGCGAGGGCTGCTCGCGATAGCTGTCTGCGAGCAGCCGCACGAACTGGGCGGGAAGGCTCGGCGCGGCCGGGTCCCAGGTAGGCCCGCTAAGAACGAGCCCGCGCACGGACTCCGGTGAGCGAACAGCGAGCTCGGTCGCGATCTGCGTGCCGAGCGAGTTCGCGACGACGAGCGTGCCGGGCTCGGCGACGCGCGCAACGGAAGCGGTCATCTCGTCAAGCGAGGTTCCCTCCAGGTCGATCGCGCGGGACCCCGGGAGGAGCGGCTCCAGGCGCGCGAAGTAACGACGGCTGAGACCGAGGCCGTGGATGAGAAGGATCATGTTGCGCGTGCGGCTTCGACCGCGTCACGAACCCAGCAAGCGGCCAGGTGGTCGTTGACCACGCCGCAGGCCTGCATGGCCGCGTAGACCGTCGTCGGGCCGACGAACTTGAACCCCGCCTGCTTCAGGCGCTTGGACAGGGCGGTCGATTCGGGCGTCGAGGAGTGCCAGTCGCCGTTACCCGCCGGCGGTGCGTGGTCGGCGGGGGCATAGCTCCAGAAGAGCTCCTGGAGCGGCTCGGAGTCCCGCAGCGCCACGGTCGCGCGGGCATTCGCGATCGCCGCCTCGATCTTGCCGCGGTGCCGGATGATCGAGGCATCCACCACGAGCCGTTCGACGTCCTGCTCGCCGAACGCGGCGACCCGGTCGGGGTCGAAACCCTCGAAGGCGGCCCGGAAACCTTCGCGCTTGCGCAGGATCGTCAACCAGCTGAGGCCGGACTGAAAACCTTCGAGGCTGAGGCGCTCGTACAGCCCGCGCTCGTCGCGCACGGGCCGTCCCCACTCCTCATCGTGGTAGGCGATGTAGAGCGAGTCGTTCGTCGGCCAGCAGCGAACGAGCGCTATTTTTCGAGCACCTCGACCTGGACGATCCCGTCCTCGACCGTGACGGGGTAGGTCGCCACCTTCTCGTATGCGGGCAGCGACAGCGGGATGCCGGTCTCCAGGTCGAACGCCGACCCGTGGCGCGGGCAGATCACGCGGCACATGTCCTCGTCCCATTCGCCTTCGCAGAGCGGGCCATCGTCGTGCGAGCAGCGGTCCTCGAGCGCGTAGAGCTTGCCGTTGCAGTTGTAGACGCCGATCGACGTCCAGCCGAGCGCCACGATCTTCGTCGAGCCCGGCGGGAACTCGTCGAGCGGTGCGACGTGGATCTTCGGCATCTACTCGAACGTCAAGTCGTCGCCCATGCCGGCCCACTCGGCGGGCAGCGGGGTGCCCTTCGCCTTGTGCAGGGCGACCTTCAGCACGCCGAGCCCGAGGATCGCGCACTTGAGGCGGATCGGGGTGAGCGGGATGCCGATCTCCTCGAGCAGCTCTTCCTTCGGAAGCGCGGCGACCTCGGTCGCGCTGCGGCCCACGACAAGCTCGGTGAGCATCGATGTCGCCGCCTGCGAGATCGCGCAGCCGCGGCCTTCGAAGCCGACGCTCTCGATCGTCTCGCCGTCGGCGGCGAACTTGACCGACATCGTCACCTCGTCGCCGCAGAGCGGGTTCTGCCCCTCGGCCTGCGCGTCCGCATTCTCGATCAGCCCGTGGCCGCGCGGCGACTTGTAGTGATCCAAGATCACTTCTCTGTACATCTGTTCCATCTCGGACATCTAGACCCCGAACGTCTCTTTCACTTTGAACAGCCCCGCGATCAGGCGGTCGATGTCTTCCGGGATCGAGTAGAGGTAGAAGCTCGCGCGAGTCGTCGCGGCGACGCCGAGGCGCGTCATCAGCGGCTGTGTGCAGTGGTGCCCGGCGCGAACCGCGACGCCTTCCCAGTTGAGGATCTGCGCGACGTCATGCGGATGCACGTTCTCGAGCTCGAAGCTGACGATGCCGGTGCGGCGATCGGCAGGCGGGCCGAAGACGCGTAGGCCGGGGATCTCGAGCAGCGCGTCCATCGCTTGCACGACGAGCTCGTGCTCGTGCGCCTCGATCGCGTCGAGGCCGATCTCCGAGACGTAGTCGAGCGCGACACCGAAGCCGTACGCCTCCGCGATCGCGGGGGTGCCGGCCTCGAATTTGTACGGGAGCTCGTTCCAGCTCGTGCGCTCGAGCGCGACCGAGCGGATCATCTCGCCGCCGAGGTTGAACGGCTGCATCTCCTCGAGCAGCTCGCGCTTGCCCCAGAGGGCGCCGACACCACTCGGCCCGCACAGCTTGTGCGAGGAGAACGC
Source organism: Thermoleophilia bacterium (assembly GCA_043739205.1). Classification (GTDB taxonomy): domain Bacteria; phylum Actinomycetota; class Thermoleophilia; order Gaiellales; family Gaiellaceae; genus PALSA-600. Next base: position 566 of record JAYUEQ010000229.1, on the reverse strand, counting down.
GAGAAAGTCGCAGCCGAGCGCCTGCACGTCGATGTGGCGGTGCGGTGCGGCCTGTGCGGCGTCGACCACCATGATCCCGCCCTGCTCGTGCGCCCACGCGGCGAGCTTCTCGACGGGGTTGATCGTGCCGAGCGTGTTCGAGACGAGATTGTTCGCAACGACCTTGACGTTGCCGCGCGAGGCGATCTCGTCGAGCGCATCGAGCTGCAGCTCGCCATAGTCGTCGATCGGGATATGCGCGAACTGCGCGCCGGTCCGCTTCGCCACGAACTGCCAGGGCACGAAGTTCGCGTGGTGCTCGAGCTCGGTGATCACGACGACGTCGCCCGGGCCGAGGTTGTCGAGACCCCACGAGTAGGCGATCAGGTTGATCGCCTCGGTCGCACTGCGCGTGAAGATCACCTCGCGGTTCGACGGTGCGTTGATGTACGCGCGCACCTTCTCGCGTGCGCCTTCGTACCCCGCCGTCGCGCGCTCGGCGAGCGTGTAGACCCCGCGGTGCACGTTGGCGTAGCTGTGCTCGTAGAACTCGCGCATCGCGTCGAGCACCTGCTTCGGCTTCTGCG
>JAYUEQ010000228.1:0-2630 GCA_043739205.1 Thermoleophilia bacterium | reverse complement strand
CGTCTACCTGCGCGGCAGCCTCGACCGTCCCGCCGCGATCGCACGCGCCGTGTTCAAGCGCGTGCCGACCGAGGAGCTCGACGACGCGGTCGTCGGCCTCGTCGGCGGCTGGGTTGCACAACGCAGCGCAGGCGAGACCTTCCGCGAGTTCGCTGACCGCACGAGTGACGAAGACCTTGGGCTGCTCGCAGGACGCGAAGCCGCCCCCGCCAGGCCGAAGAAGGAGGAAGTCGCGTGAGCGTCGATGTGTTGGACGACCTCGAGGCGGGGGAGCTCGCCGTCGAGTTCGAAGGTGAGGAGCCGGAGGTCGTGATCGAGTGGGCGATCGAGCGGTTCTCGCCGTCACTCTCGATCTCGACCGCGTTCCAGACCGACGGTGCGGTGCTTCTGCACATGGCCTACCAGATCGATCCGAACATCAAGATGTTCAGCGTCGACACCGGCCGCCTGCCGAGCGAGACGTTCGAGCTGATCGAGCAGATGTACGAGCGCTACCCGAAGCTGCAGCTCGACCTGCTCTCGCCGAAGGCCGCGCCGGTCAATTCGATGGTCAAGAAGCACGGGCCGAACCTCTTCTACAAGAGCGTCGAGAACCGGCTCCTCTGCTGCCAGGTGCGCAAGGTCCTGCCGCTGCAACAGCATCTCGCAGGGCTCGACGCGTGGATCACCGGCCTGCGCCGCGACCAGTGGGCGACGCGCAGCGACATCCGCAAGGTCGAGATCGACCACGACCACGGCGCGATCGTGAAGTTCAACCCGCTCGCCGAGTGGTCGGAGGAAGACGTGTGGGACTACGTCAAGGAGCATGAGCTTCCCTACAACTCGCTCTACGACAAGGGCTACACCTCGATCGGCTGCGCGCCGTGCACACGGCCGACGCAAAAGGGCGAGGACCTACGGGCGGGTCGCTGGTGGTGGGAGTCGGGCGCGCCGAAGGAGTGCGGCATTCACTGCGCGATCGAGACCGGCGGGCTCGAGCACGAGTTGCGCGCGCTGATCGGGGATGACAGTGAGTAGCACCCTCGCTCTCAAAGGCGAGGCGCGCGAGGTCGCCCTCGCGGAGGCCCAGACAGTGCTGTCGATGGCGCAGAACGACGAGATGCGCGCTCGCCTGGCAGAGCTCGTGTCGGACGTCGACGACGGCGAGGTCGGGGAAGGCTCGACCGAACTGCTCGAGTCGGTGCTCGAGCTCGGCCTGCAGACCGGACGTGTCCGTGCCTACTACGGGCCCGGTGGCGAGCAGGCGGCGGTATCCACGCTGCGCAGGCTGCCGAAGGGACGAGAGCGCTCCGACAGCGCGCGCGACGTGACGAAGGCGCTGCAAGCGCTGAACGGTCAGCCGATCGACGCGGTGAAGATCGCCGCGGTCTCGCCCGGTGCGTTCACGATCACGATCGAAGCGGGCGGAGTGGAGGCGTCGGTACGCCTCGACCAAAACGGCGCGCGTCTTAGGAGCCTGGCGACATGAACGACGTCCGCCACTACATGGCGTGCCTGGACCTCCGAGGCAAGGATTGCCTCGTCGTCGGTGGCGGCCGTGTGGCGACGGAGAAGGTGCACGGCCTCCTCGAGTGTGAGGCGAAGGTGACGGTGGTCGCACCGGAAGTCGACGACGATCTCCGGCGGCTGCCCGTGCGTGTCGAGCGGCGCGAGTTCCGTCGCTCGGACGTCGTCGGTCGTTTCCTCGTGATCGCTGCGACGAATGTCCGCTCGGTCAACTCGGACGTCTCCGACGTTGCCGCCGAGCGCTCGACGCTCTGCAACGTTGCCGACGATCCCGATCTCTGCAGCTTCATCCTGCCGGCGATCGTGCGTCGCGACCCGATTGTCGTCGGTGTCTCGACCGGCGGCGCCTCGCCGGCGCTCGCTCAGCGCATCCGCAGTGACGTCGCCGATTTGATCGGTCCAGAGCACGCGGAGCTCGCGCGGCAGCTCGAAGCGCTGCGCCCGTGGGCGAAGACCGAGCTGCCGACCTACGAAGCACGGCGCGACTACTTCCAGAAACTCGTCGAGGAGGCCCTGGCATGAGCGTTGCGATCGTTGGAGCAGGCCCGGGTGACCCGGGACTCGTCACAGTCAGAGCTCTCGAACTCGTGCGCAACTGCGAGATCCTCGTCTACGACCGCCTCGTCGCCTCGGGGCTCGTGGCGAAGGCGCTCGGCGCAGCGCGCATCTCGCGCGACGGGCTGACACAGGAGGAGGTCAACGACCTGCTCGTGCATCACGGCAGGCGCGGCCGCAAGGTCGTGCGCCTGAAAGGCGGCGACCCGTTCATCTTCGGGCGCGGCTGGGAAGAGGTCGAAGCGCTCGCCGCCGCCGGCATCGACTACGAGGTCGTGCCCGGCGTCTCGACGTTCACCGCCGTCCCCGCGCTCGCCGGCATCCCGCTGACGACGCGCGGCGTTGCCGCACAGGTGACGATCCTCACCGGCACGTCGGGCGACGGCAGCGACCTCGACTACGCGCACCTGGCGGCGACGCCGGGAACGCTCGTGATCTTCATGGGCCTGAAGCGGCTGCAGCATCTCGCCGACAACCTGATCTTCGCGGGGCGTGATGTCGACGAGCCGGCCGCGGTCGTCTCGAAGCTCTCGTACCCGGACTCCCAAACGCGGGTCGGCACGCTCGGC
>JAYUEQ010000227.1:0-11929 GCA_043739205.1 Thermoleophilia bacterium | reverse complement strand
GAGAAGTTCGACTACCGCAAGGGCTACAAGTTCTCGACGTACGCGACGTGGTGGATCCGCCAGGCGGTCACCCGCGCGATCGCCGACAAGGCGCGCACGATTCGCATCCCGGTGCACATGGTCGAGAAGCTGAACAAGGTCGTGCACATCGAGCGCCAGCTCGTGCAGCGCCTCGGCCGCGAGCCGAAGCCGGAGGAGATTGCCGAGGAGCTCGAGATGACAACCGAAGAGGTGCGCGAGATCCTGCGGATGGCGCAGCACCCCGTATCACTCGAGAAGCCGATCGGCGAGGAAGAGGACTCGGAGCTCGGCGACTTTGTCGAAGACGAGAACACGGAGACGCCGGACGAGGCTGCGTCGCTGACGTTGCGCCGCTCCGACATCGAGGTCGCGCTCGCGTCGCTCCCCGAGCGGGAGCGTCAAGTGATCGAGCTTCGTTTCGGGCTTACCGGCCGTCAGCCGTGCACGCTCGAGGAGGTCGGCAAGGCGTTCGGCGTGACCCGCGAGCGCATCCGGCAGATCGAGAACAACACGCTGAAGAAGCTCGAGTCACTTCCCGAGGCGCAGGCGCTTCGGGACTGCGTCTAAGCGGTCGACGTCTCGCGCACGGCCGGTTGGCCGACGCGCGTGAACACCGGCGGCGTCGAAACGACGCTCGTGAAGCGCAGATCGGGGGCGTTGCCGCCCGTGCCCATCGAGAACGGAAGTGACCAGGGCCCGCGCGCGTCGAGCGTGTAGGTCACGGCCGTCTTGTCGCCCGGGCGAAGTGCGTAGTGCGCCTTGCCGAAGTTCACCGTCGTCGCGGTCGCGGTCGCCGGAAGCGACAGGGTGAAACTCAACGTGCCGCGCGTCTGCCCCGCAGCGTCAGGCCAGATGCTGAGCTCGCCGGTGCGCGCGAGCCAACCATCGGAGAAGCGGCCGCGCTCGAGGAGCGAGAGCTGCGGGGCTGCGTCGGCCGACCAGAGAGAGAACGTGCCTGCAGTCGCGACGAGTCGAGCGTTCGCGAACTGCGCGGTTGCCGCATAGTCCTGCACGAGCACATTCGGGCCGACGCCGAGCAGCGTGCCGTCGCGCGCGACCTGGATGCGCGGAGCCGCGTAGACATCGGTGGGCATCGCCGCGCCGACGAGCGCCAGGCGGCTGATCGAACGGTTCCAGTAGAGCTGTTCGACCGCTCCTGCGGCCGGTGCGCCGGCGGTCTGCAGCAGGGTGACGTTTTGCAGCCCTGTCGCGTCGACCCAGGACGGGTTGCCCGGCAGGAATTCGTGCCGCACGTCGCGTGCGTTGGCGGAGTCGGCGATCAACGCGCCGAACGAAGCGACGAAGACGAAGGTGAGTGTGGCGGCCACCGCATAGCGCCCGCCGCCGCGTCGCGAGACGAGCACCGCACCGGCAGCGCCGGCTGCTGCGAGCCCAGCGAGGACGAACGAGCCGTTCGCGGTGCCGAGCGCCTTCTCCAGCCGGAAGACAGCGGTGAGGAACGGTGAGTCCGACTTGCCGAGCGCGCCTGCGTAGCCCGAAAGCGGTAGGCGCGCAGACAGCGCAAAGAGAAACAGTGAGAGCAGCGCGACGGGAATGCGTGCCGGCCGCCCGTGCTTCACGTAGAGACCGAAGGCGATTGGCACGAGCGGGAGCACCGCGAAGAGGTAGCGCTCCTGGAAACGCGCCGAGCCGTTCGAGGCATAGAGCGCGGCCTCGGCCACGAGGCCGGCACCGAAGACGGCGGCGAGCGCTGCGAACGCCGTTTCCGTCCGCCCCCGCGGACGCGCAAGCGCCACGATCGCGCCCGGCACGAGCACGATCCCGGTCGAGAACGCGAGCAGGAAGAGGTCGATTCCAGCCCAGCGAAGCAGCTGGCCGCCGACGTGCAGGTTCGTGACGTTCGAGTAGTAGCCGAACACGCGCGCAGGACCGAGTGCGACCGCAACGGCGAGGGGAACTGCCATCAACACGAGCGGCAGGCGCTGGGTCTTGAAAGCGCGCTTGCGGTCGACGACGAGCGCAGCGACCACGAATGCCGCGGGCAGAATGACGTACTGGACGCGCGCGAAGGTCGCGAGGAACGCGAGCGCGAGGAACAGCAGCTGCGCCCGCCTCGTCGGCCGGTCGAGGGCGGCGACGCCGGCGGCGAGCGCGCCCATGGCGAACGGATACGCAACCGGATCGGCGAGGGTGTACGAGGCGAAGACGAGGTCGGGAATTGCGACCGCGAAGACGGCGCACACGAGTGCGTAGCGAGCGGAAAGTGAAAGGCGGCGCGCGAGGAGGTAGACCGGCACCGCCGCGAGGGACATCAAGAGTGCGTTCTCGGCCTGTGTCAGCCGGTAGGCGAGCTCGGGGGAAAAGAGCGCGTGCAGCGGCGCGGCGAGAATCGGCTCGAGCAGCGCGGGGAAGTTCGCTGTCGTGCCGCGGACGTTCGGGGCCTGCCCGGCGCCGAGTGCTCGCGCGATTGCGGTGTAGAGATATTCGTCGGGGAAGTAGCGCGGCGCGGGGTGCGCCGCTGACGCGACCAGGCGCAGCGTGAAGGAGCCGACGACGATCAGCGTCAGGGCGACGCGGGCCGTCAGCCCGTGCGCAAGAGCGAACGGGCGAGAGACCGCGGGCAGAGCGGCTTCGAGTGCCACCCACTGCCTATCGGCATCGAGCCGCCAGGCCTTGATTCAGCGGACACGCCCGCAGAAACCGCAGGCGAGCAACAACGCTCCGTGTCCCGAAAAGACCTGTCCGAGTGAGCCCAGCGCGCAGCGGGTCAGTCGCGGTCTGACCACGAACCATGGCCTGCAACGGCGTGCCCAAAAGCGCGAATCGCGACGGCCCAGACCGGCTCGACTAAGCCGGTGCCTGTGGGTCCGTGGACAAAGAGTTGCACTTTTGCCGACCTTGGTCTGACCACAAGACTGGTCTCGGAACGGCATGGCCGTTCAGGGCTTGATGCGCGCTGCCGGCACGAAGAGCCGGCAGTGGGGGCACTTGAAACCGCGGTAGCGCTCAGCGGATCCGGCCATCAGATCGGCGCTGAACGTCTTCCTACAGTGCGGGCACTTGATCTCGGTCGGCGGCCCAGCCGGGGTCTCTTCGGCCATCGGCTCAGGCTACCTGCGGAGATCTCAGGAGATGCTGATCGACTCGATCCGCATCTCTTCGACGGGTTTGTCACGCGAGTCGGTGTCGGCCTGCTCGATCATGTCGACGACCTCCATCCCGGCGGTCACCTTGCCGAAGACGGTGTGCTTCCCGTCGAGCCACGGCGTTGCCTCGGCGGTGACGATGAAGAACTGCGAGCCGTTGGTGTTCGGGCCCGCGTTCGCCATGGCGAGTGCGCCGCGTGCGACCTTGTGGTCGTTGAACTCGTCCTCGAACTGATAGCCCGGGCCGCCGGTGCCGGTGCCCGTTGGGTCGCCGCCCTGGATCATGAAATCCGGGATCACGCGGTGGAAGATGACGCCGTTGTAGAAGCCGTCGTTTGCGAGCTTCTTGAAGTTCTCGACGGTCTTCGGGGCGTCGTCGTCGAAGAGCTCGATTTCGATCGCGCCCTGGTTGGTCTGCATGGTTGCTGTGCTCATGCGCGGCACCCTACCCGCGGGCCTGCGCGAGCAACTTCGAGAGCCGTTCGCGCTCGGTGTCGCTCCAGCGGGCCGCCAGAGCGCGGTCGGCCGCCGCCTCGGCCGTCTGCAGCGCCTCGTCGACGATCTGCGTGCCGGTCTTCGTGAGGACGACGAGGGCAAGCCGCGCATCCCGGTCGTGCGACTCGCGGGCGACGAGGCCGATCCGCTCGAGCGGAGCAACCTGGCGGGCGATCCCCGACGGCGTGATGCCGAGCCGCTGCGCGAGCTCGGAACGGCGGAGCTTCTGGGCCGGCTCGCGCCGCAGTTCGCGCAGGATCGCCAGGTCGGCGAGCGAGATGCCGTGCGCCGAGAGCGGGTGGTCGACGTCGCGTGCCAGCTGCGTGCGGGCGAGCGAGAGGTCGAAGAGTGTGTCGAGTGATGTGTTCATGCCGTCACTATATCATCAACTACTCAACAATCTGTCACGAAACACGGATCTGCCGGAGACGGCTCGTGCTCGCTAGTACGCCGCGGTCACGCGGTCGTCGCCGTCGGGCAACTCCCAGACGACTGCGAGGTAGAACCAGAACGTGCCCACGCGCGTCGGGGTGACGACGAATGCGACGGTTTCGCTGGTGCCGTCCTTGCGCGTGACGATGCGCACCCCTTCACGCCGTTCGTGTTGCAGCAGAAGGTTGCGATCGATCCCGCCTTCGGTGAAGTCTCCGACGTCGTGGGCGAGCAGTTCGCTGCGGTCGTAGCCGAGCAGGTCGGCGCCGTAGCGATTGATCGCGACGTACTTGCCGTTGTCGTCGTAGATGAACAGCCCGATTTCCGCATTCTCGGCGCCGTCGCCGAGCAGCGAGGCGAGCACGATGTCGGGAGGCGGCTTCCGGTCGGTGAGATTCTCGGCCATCGAGGGTCGATTGTGGGTGTTCTTCTCTCGTTGTTCAAGTCCGGCCACGTTCGACAATAGATCGACAGCCGTTGCGGGCACACTGCGGCGATGCAGGTGCGCGACTTCCGCGTTCGCCCGCTCGAGGTTCTCGTCGTCGACGACGACGAGACATTCGGGGAGTCACTTGCGCTCTTCCTGAGTAACGACGAGCGCATCACGGTGACCGACATAGCCTGCGATCTACGAACGGCACTCGCCTCGACGGGAGAGCGCCACTTCGACCTGGCGCTCGTCGACGTGCGCCTCGACACGGAGAGCGGCTTCCAGGTTGTCGAGGCACTGCACGCACGACATCCGGGGCTCGCGACGCTGATGATGAGTGGCCTCGAGAAGTCCGAGATCGAGACCGAGGCGCTTGCCTGCGGCGCCCAGGGCGTCCTTCAGAAGACCGACCTCACGCGCGGCGGTCAAGAGGCGGTGCTCGAGGCGTATCTCGCCGGGCCGAGCGCCGTCAGCACGTCAGCTCGCTAGCACTGCGGCCCTTGACTTAGATTGCGCAAGTGACGACTGCGCCGGAGCCAGCTCGCTTCTCGGGCAAGACGGCGTGGGCGCGCAGCGTCGAGACGCCGTTACGGGAGTTCCTGCGCACCGAGACCGGAGGTGCGGCGTTTCTGCTCGTCGCGGCCGTCGCGGCGCTCGTCTGGGTGAACGTCGACGCAGCCTCCTACACCTCGCTGTGGTCGACGATGCTCTCGATTCGCGTCAGCGACGCCGGCGTCGCACTTGATCTCCGCGACTGGGTGAACAGCGGCCTGATGACGTTCTTCTTCTTCGTCGTCGGCCTCGAGGCGCGACGGGAGTTCGACCTCGGTGAGCTACGGGAACGACGCCGGGTCGCATTGCCGCTGCTCGCCGGCATCGGTGGGATGGCGGTTGCGATCGCGATCTTTCTGGCGTTCAACGCCGGTCACCCCTCCGCGCATGGCTGGGGGGTCGCGATGTCGACCGACACCGCGTTCGCGCTCGGGATGCTGGCGCTCGTCGGCCCGCGCTTCCCCGATCGGTTGCGCGCGTTCATGCTGACGGTCGTCGTCGTCGACGACATCCTCGCGCTCGTCGTGATCGCGACGGTGTATTCCGGGTCGGTTCGCTTCGTCCCGTTGGCGATTGCGATCGGGCTCTTCGCCGTCATCTTCGTGGGGCACAGCCTCCGAGTGCGCATCGGTCTCGTCTATTTGCTCCTCGGCGCCGCCGCGTGGGTCGCCCTGCTCGAGGCGAAAGTGGAGCCGGTGGTGATCGGCCTCGCGATGGGCCTCCTGCCGTTCGCGTATCCGGCTTCGCGATCGGCGCTCGAGCGCGCCACGGAGCGCTTTCGCGAGTTCCGAGAGCAGCCGACCGCGAAGCTCGCCCGCTCGGCGACCGCTCAGTTGCGCGCGGCGACTTCGGACAACGAACGGCTGCAGCAGCTGTTCCATCCATGGACGAGCTACGCGGTCGTGCCGTTGTTCGCGCTCGCGAACGCCGGGGTCGCGATCAACGGCAGCTTCTTGACGCGCGGTCTCAGCTCGCCGGTCACGCTCGGGATCTTCTTCGGCTACGTCGTCGGGAAGCCGGTGGGAATCTTCGGGACATCCTGGCTGCTCGCCCGCTTGAGTCGCAGACGCCTGCAGCCGCCGGTCGGGTGGGCCGCCGTCGCAGGCGGGGGCACGATTGCCGGCATCGGCTTCACCGTGTCGCTGCTTGTCGCGACGCTCGCTTTCCGGGGAGCGCAGCTCGAGGAGGCGAAGCTCGGCATCCTCAGTGCCGCTCTCGGCGCGTCGATCGTCACTTGGCTGCTGTTCCGCGCCACCGAGAGGTTGCCGCGCAGCCTGCGCATTCGCGCGCTGCTCGGCGCCTCCGAGCAACTGACCGACCTGTACATCGACGTCGACCCGGAGCGAGACCACCTCCGCGGCCCGAGCGAGGCGCCGGTCACCGTCGTCGAGTACGGCGACTTCGAGTGCCCGTACTGCGGGCAGGCAGAGTCGGTCGTGCGCGAGTTGCTCCGAGACTTCGCCGACGTTCGGTACGTCTGGCGCCACCTACCGTTGAACGATGTTCATCCCCGGGCCCAGCTCGCCGCCGAGGCGTCGGAGGCGGCCGCCGACCAGGGAGCGTTCTGGGAGATGCACGACCTGCTGCTCGACCATCAGGACGCGCTTCGCCCGGACGACCTCATCGGCTACGCGCGAAAACTCGGCCTCGACGTCGATCGCTTCACGAACGACCTGGGCACCCACAGCGGCGCCGCACGGGTCGCTGAGGACATCGATAGCGCCGACCTGAGCGGCGTCTCGGGCACACCGACCTTCTTCATCAATGCCCAGCGCCATTACGGCGCCTACGACATCGCCACGCTTGCGGCGGCGGTGCGCGCGGCCGGCTCGCGAGCCGTGCTCACGAACCCGTAGCCGCCAGAGAGCTGCTCAGCGCACCCAGAGCCGATCGGGCAGCACACCGTATTCGGGGTTGTTCTGATAGTCGCCCTCTGCCCAACTGGGAAGCGCGCTCGGTCTCGCGATCTTCACCGCCGTCGCCGCGGGCCACACCCAGCACCTGCTCGCGGCCCATATCGGGCTACTCCGTTTTGGCGTATCGAGCGGCGCGCACACCTGTGCGCGCCGCTACGCGTGGCGCCGGCCGCATCAGTTGAGCTGTCTCGACGCGATCCTGTCGAAGACGCGGTCGGGGAGAAGTGCGTTGAGGGTCATGAGCGGGCGCGCCATATAGCCGACGGCGTAGCGCGTCTTCGGGCGCCGGCTGTCGATTGCTTTCCGAATGGTTTTCGCGACCACCGACGGATCGGTTGCGTGCCGGTTCTCGGTGTACATCGCTTCGGTTGTCTTTGCGAACTTCTCGGCCAGATCGCGATAGGCGCCTTGGCCTGAGTGGTCGAGCAGGCCGCGTGCAGTGACGTCGCCGAACTCGGTCTTGATGAGGCCCGGCTGGATGAGGACGACGTCGATGCCGAACCGTTTCACCTCTTGCCGCAGCGCGTCGGAGTACGCCTCGAGCGCGTGCTTCGACGCGTGGTACCAGGCGCCGAGCGGGAAGGTGATCTCGCCGCCCATCGAGGAGACGTTGACGATCGCGCCCGCGCCCTGCGTCCGCAGGTGCGGCAGGACGAGTTGGATCAGACGCGCGGGACCGAAAAGGTTGACCTCCAACTGGTAGCGCGCGTCAGCGAGCGGCACGTCCTCGGCCGCGCCGTAGAGGCCGAACCCCGCGCAGTTGACGAGCACGTCGATTCTGCTCTGCTCGGCGAGGATCGTCTGCACCGCGCCCTCGAGCTCGGCGTCGTTTGTGACGTCGAGCGGGAGCGCGCGGCCGCCCGCTTCAACGATCGCGTTCATGCTCTCGACGCGGCGGGCGGCGCCGTAGACCGTGTGTCCCGCGCGTAGGAGCTCGAGTGCGGTTGCGTGGCCGATGCCCGATGAGGCACCGGTGATCAGGATCGTTTTGGGCATCGTCCTCTCCTTGAAGCTGTGGGTGGCGTCCAGTTCCAATCGTTGAACTTCTGCCATCAGTGCAGAGAAACTAGCACACAATGCTGCATCGAGCGCAATTTTGCGCGAAGTGCAGATACACGTGGTACGCTGATCCGGTGGTGGAGCCGTCAATCGGGCTGCGCGAGCGGAAGAAGCAAGACACGCGCCGGGCACTTGCACGGGCTGGGCTCGAGCTCTTCGTCGAACGCGGTTACGAGGCGACGACGCTCGCGGACATCGCCGACGCGGCGGGCGTCTCGACGCGAACGATCTTCGCCTACTTCCCGGGCAAGGAGGACATCCTCTTTTCCTCCCTGCAGGCGATGCGCGAATCTCTGGCGCGAGCACTCACGGAACGACCCCACGGTCAAGACGCGTTCGATGCGCTGCGCGAGTTCGCCTTCTCCTCGGCGCACGAGAAGACCGAGCTCGACTTCAAGCTCGAGCAGGTCATCGCCGGCGACGAGACACTTCGGAGCCACAAGCGGGCGCGCATGGCGCTGATACAGGAGCTACTCGCTGCAGCGATCGCCGACGATCTCGGAGCGCCGGCCGACGACATCCGCGCCAACATCGCCGCCGCTTCGCTGACTGCCGCCTTCGAGGTCCTCGAACGTCAAGATCACGTCAGCGCCGCCCCGACGAACGAAAAGATCGTCGCGGCGCTCGACCCCGTCATCTCGTTCGTTCGCGCTGGCCTCCAGGCACTCGCCTCACCCGGCCGGCCCACCGCGCCTCGCTGATGATGCGTTGGCGTCTACTGCACGGTGTGCCCGACGAGGAGGTACAGCGGCTGCCGTCCGACACGAGCGCGCCTGGCGCGGATCATTCCGACAACAACCTCGCACAAGGAGAGAGTCGAAATGAAGCACTTCGCGCTCAAGATCACACTCGTACTGACAGTTCTTGCGATCGCCGCGTCGCTGCTCGTTCCGGTCGCGAGCGCCGATCCCGTCAAGAAGGGCCCGCCGAAAACGCACAGGCTCGACACGGGATTCGACGAGATGATCGGCGCGCTGCAGCCGCTGCTGAGTTTGTTCCCCGCACTAACGACACACGGCGCAAGCCGATCTGAACACAAAGCTCCGGGCGAGCCAGGTGCAGTCCCGCGCTATTGCCTAAGCCGGGAGTCGGGGTGTAGCCTCGGGAATGGCCGGTCTCATTCGAGAACGGGAGGTCATTTATGAGCACCACTGCCAAGACCGCAACGGCGATCCGGGCTTTCCGCGCCGAGTTTTCGAAGGAGCAGATTGACGACCTGCGTCGGCGTATCGCCGCGACACGCTGGCCGACCAAGGAGCTGGTCGACGACCGGTCGCAGGGCGTGCAGCTCGCCGCCGCAGAGGCGATCGCCCGCTATTGGTCGGACCAGTACGACTTCGGGCGCATCGAGGCGCGGCTGAACGAGCTGCCGCAGTTCGTCACGGAGATCGACGGCGTAGACATCCACTTCATCCACGTCACGTCGTCGCACAAGAACGCGTTGCCACTGATCATGACCCACGGCTGGCCGGGCTCGGTGGTCGAGCTGCTCGACACGGTAGGCCCGCTGACAGACCCGACCGCGCACGGTGGAAGTGCCGAGGATGCGTTCCATCTCGTGCTGCCGTCCCTTCCCGGGTACGGGTTCTCGGGCGAGCCGGCGGAGATGGGCTGGGATCTGGGCCGAACCGCACGTGCTTGGGCCGAGCTGATGCGCCGCCTCGGCTATACCCGCTACGTGGCTCAGGGCGGTGACGTGGGCGCCGGCGTCACCGACGCGATGGGCCGCGAGGCACCCGAGGGCCTGATCGGCATCCACACCAACCTGCTCGTGCCCGCGCTCGGCGGCACCATGCAGACAGACACCGACGAGGAACGTGCCGCGGCCGCGCAGATCGCCACCTTCGGGAAGTCCGGCAACGGCTACTTCGTCGAGATGGCAACCCGGCCGCAGACGATCGGCTACGCCTTGCTGGACTCGCCCGTCGCCCTTGCGGCCTGGATGGTCGACCACGACACAGACGCCTACTACAAGATCGCCCGCGCCTTCGTCGACGGGCAGCCCTCGGGCAACCTCACATGCGACAACATCACGCTGTACTGGCTGAGCGGCACGAGCGTTTCCGCAGCTCGGTCGTACTGGGAGGCCTACGGGCCTGACGCCCCGGCCGCGGGCCGTCAGCTGCTCCCAGCTCCGACGATCCCGTTCGGCTTCACGACCTTCCCGGGCGAGATCTGGAAGACGCCGCGCAGTTGGGTCGACGCGAGCTACCCGAACGTCACCTACTTCAACGAGGTCGACAAGGGCGGACACTTTGCTGCCTGGGAGGAGCCGGAACTCTTCAGCCAGGAGATGAGGGCGGCCTTCAAGTCGCTCCGGTGACGAACGGTAACGAGGAGACCAGAAAGTGAAGGTGCCAGTGGTCGAATCGAACTGGGCCACCGGCTCCCCTGATATGAGCGGGCGGCGCCGGACCGAGTCGACTTTGGATGGTTATTTTCAATTTAAAAGTTGAAATCTTTTCTTCCACTTTCAACTCAAGAGTTGAAATTCTGCTACTCTGGGGCATGCGTTCCTCTGCACGCGACCGCTCCATCCTCGATCGGCGCCTTGCCGCGTGGCGCGAAGTGCCAGCGGCAGCGCCTCCGAGGGGCTGGCTCCGCGCCATCCGTGAGACGCTTGGCATGCCGCGCGCCGAACTCGCGCGCCGCCTCGGCGTCAGCGGGCAAGCGGTCGCGAACCTTGAAGGATCGGAAGCAGAAGGCTCGATCCGCCTGGACTCGCTCCGGCGGGCTGCTGAAGCGCTGGATTGCAAGCTTGTTTACGCGCTCGTGCCAAACGCATCGCTGGATGAGATCGTCGACCGCCGAGCGCACGAGGTCGCGCGCCGCCAGGTCGGTCGCGTCCAACACACGATGTTGCTCGAAGATCAACGCGGTGGCGATGAGGATGTCGAGCGACTGATCGACGAACTTGCAGAACAGGCGAAGCAGTCGCCCGCGCTCTGGCGGGAGTAACCCGGTTCCTCGCGTGCACTACCTCGCAGGTGACGCGGATGGGCAGACCCCGCTAGACCCAGAGGAAGCCGCCCAGATCCTCCGCTCGGCGATTACGACACATGGCGAACTCGACACCGTCGAGCAGGAGAACATCGCGCGGGCAGTGCAGTGGGCGTTCAACCGCAAGCGACCGTTCGATGCCGTCCTCGACGAACCGTTCCTTCGAAGGTTGCATCAGCGCATGTTCGGCGACGTGTGGCGTTGGGCGGGCACCTACCGCCAGACCCCACGAAACATCGGCGTCGACGCCTGGTTGATTCCGCAGGAGGTCGCTGGCCTGATCGGCAACGCGCGCTACTGGGTGGAGGGCAACACTTACGACCCAACTGAGGTATCCGTCCGTTTCCACCACCGGCTCGTCGCGATACATCCATTCGCCAACGGCAACGGGCGCCATTCTCGCCTTGCCGCCGACCTCCTCATTGCGAGCCTCGATGGCGAGCCCCTGAGTTGGGGGAGCAGACTCGAACTCGATGCAGCGGCTATCCGAGCGCGCTACATCGCAGCGCTGAGATCCGCCGACGCAAATGACCTGGCCGACCTCATAGCCTTTGCGCGTAGCTAATCGAACGACGTGTCGCATCGTTGGACACTCAAAAACAGAAAGTCCCCGCTACCAGGGACTTTCAGAGCCCTCTAACGGACTCGAACCGTTGACCCCCTCCTTACCATGGAGGTGCTCTACCAACTGAGCTAAGAGGGCGAGGCGCTCAGTCTAGCCGCGCCCGGATAGGGTCGTTCGATGCGTTCGCGGCGCACGATCAGCGTGGTCGCCTGCCATGCCGGTGGAGAGGTTGGCAACGTCGTCGTCGACGGAGTGGCGCCGCCGCCGGGCGCGACGGTCCTCGAGCAGATGCAGGCGCTCCGCTCCGACGATTCGCTGCGCCGCTTCCTCCTCCGCGAGCCTCGCGGGTCGG
>JAYUEQ010000226.1:0-6761 GCA_043739205.1 Thermoleophilia bacterium | reverse complement strand
GACCTCGAGATCCTCAACCCGGATCTCGAAATCGCGAACCTCTCGTCGAAGGGCCGCCTCGAGATCACGCTCACGATCGGGCGCGGGCGCGGGTACGTCCCGGCGGAGGGCAACCGCGGCCAGTCGCACACGATCGGTGTCATCCCGGTCGATTCGATGTTCTCGCCGATCAACCGCGTCGCCTACGACGTGGAGGCAGCACGTGTCGGTCAGCGCACCGACTACGACAAGCTCATCCTCGACGTCACGACCAACGGGTCGATCGATCCGAAGGACGCGATCGCCGAAGGTGCCGAGATCCTGATCCGCCAGCTGGCGATCTTCACCGACCTCGAGAAGATCGAGGGCTTCGGCGAGTCGGCTGCGCAGTCGCAGGACGGTGCCGGCGGCGAGGCGGCGGGCGTCTCACTCGCAGGCGGCATGGAGAACTTCCCGATCGAAGAGCTCGAGCTCGGTGTTCGCTCGTACAACTGCCTCAAGCGCGTTGGCATCGAGACGATCGGCGACCTCGTGACCAAGTCGGAGAACGAGCTCGCTGCGATCCCGAACTTCGGCAAGAAGTCGATCGAAGAGGTCAAGGAGACGCTCGCCCAGCACGGCCTCGGGCTCCGTGGCTCCACCAACGGGGCGGAAGGCTAGTCCCAGTGCGTCACGCTCGCGCAGGCAAGAAGCTCGGCCGCGATTCGGCGCACCGCAAGGCTCTGTATTCGAACCTTGCGGGTGCGCTGATCGAGCACGGCCGGATCAAGACGACCGTCACGAAGGCGAAGGCAGTCAAGCCGCACGTCGAGCACATGATCACGCTCGGCCGCCGCGGCGATCTGCACGCTCGCCGGCAGGCGACGGCGTTCCTGCGCTCGCGCGATGTGGTGCACAAGCTCTTCGCCGACGTGGCGCCGCTCTTCAAGGACCGGCCGGGTGGGTACACGCGCATCATCAAGATCGGCACGCGCCCGGGCGACTCGGCGGAGATGGCGTACATCGAACTGGTCGACGACGAATACGTCGCGACACAGCGCGAGGAGCGCACGCCGGACCCGGTGGTCGTTCCGGCGCCTGAGACGTCCGACGAGCCGGAGGCATCGGCTGTCGAAGCCGAGACGGAAGAGCCTTCCGACGGCGACCCAGTGTCCGACGAAGAGCCGACGGCGGAGCCCGAAGAGGTGTCAGACACCGCTGACACGGCGTCGGACACCGGCGACGAGCCCGCGGCCGAGCCGAAGAGCTAGCTAGACGTTCGCGCCGATCACGGCGCCGACGATCGCGATCACCGCACCGGCTGCGCTGACGAGTGCGAGCGACTTGGTGAAGCTCGTCCCGAAGAACCTCCAGCGGATCCACGCGAGTGCGATCAACTCGAAACCGACCACGATCACCGCGGTCACGATCGCTGCGTGGTAGCTGGGAATGAGGAACGGCAGCGTGTGCAGGATGCCGCCGAGGAACGTGCCGACACCCGTGATCGAGCCGCGGACTGCCGGATTGCCACGACCCGTCAACTCGCCGGTGTCGGACAAACCTTCCGAGAACGCCATCGAGATGGCCGCGCCGATCGACGTCGCGAGCCCCGCGGCGAATGCATAGAGCGGCTTGTGGCTGACGAGCGCCACGGAGAAGATCGGCGCAAGCGTCGACAGGGAACCGTCGATCAACCCGACCATCGCGGGCTGAACGCGCTGCAGCAGAAAATGGTGTTCGTCGTCGACCATGCATAGAGTGTACCTAACGGATGACAAGTGAATAGAGCATCAGGCACACCTTACAACGGACGCAAGGAGTGCCTGACGTGCGCCTGAAGCTAACGATCGAGTACGACGGCACCGACTTCCGGGGCTGGGCGCGCCAGCCAGGGGAGCGCACGATCGAAGGCGAGCTACGGCGCGCCCTCGGCGAGCTGTACAGCGCCGGCGAGCTGGTGGTCGCCGGCCGTACCGACACGGGCGTGCACGCGCTTGCGAACGTCGTGTCGGTTGACGTGGAGGGAGGCCCGCCGCCCGACCGCGCGGTACAGGCGATCAACACGCGGTTGCCGCGCGACATTGCCGTTCGTCATGTCGAGCCTGCTCCGAGTGATTTTCACGCGCGCTACGACGCTCGTTCACGCGCGTATCGCTACCGCGTGTGGCGCCGCCGCGAGCGCTCCGCATTGGAGGCGCGGCGCTCGCTCTGGTACCCGCGCCCACTCGACCTCGCGGGGCTGAACGAGAATGCGCTGTCGTTGCTCGGCGAGCACGACTTCCGCGCCTTCACCCCGGCGGAGACGCAACACCGATCGTTCGTCCGGACGATCGAGAGCGCGCGTTGGGTTGAGCTCGACGAGAACGTCCTCGCGTTCGAGATCAGTGCCGACTCGTTCGTCCGCCACATGGTCCGCACCGTCGTCGGCTCGATGCTGCAAGGCCACGACCTGGCGGCCCTCCTGACCGGCCGTCCCCGTAGCGAAGCGGGTGCCACCGCCCCACCGCATGGCCTCTACCTCACCCAAGTGACCTATGGAGCAAAGCCCTTGCCGGACACGCCGCCACGGGCCTAGGCCCGTCGCCAAACGTCGTCACGAAAGTGTGACTTTTCATCCACAACGTGAGGCTTGAACGAGTGGCGTTCGGGGCAGAGAATCTGCAGGTGCATACGCTCACCGACCAGTTCCGCGACTCGCTTCGCCTCTGACGCGTCTCGAGCGGATCCGCCGGAGGGTCGACCATGCTCTCGAGACGCTCGAAGAGAAGCCGCTCGTCGTCGTTCTCGCCGCAGCTGGAGCGACGATCGCAACAGCGGTCGCGCTCGGCTCGTACGCGGGCTGGCCCAGGGTCCTCCATCTGCTCTACACGAGCCACTCGTGGCTGTGGCTCGGCGGCTGCCTCATCGGTGAACTGGTGGCCTACGTCGGCTATGCGCTGACGCTGCGCGACATGGCGCGTGTCGACGACGGTGACGAGATGAGTCTCGAGCTGTCGGCCAAGACCGTAGTCGCCGGCTTCGGCGTGTTCGCCGCGACGCGGGCGAGCGGTGGCTTCGCCGTCGACTACTGGGCCTTTCGCCGCACTGGCGCGTCGAAGCGCCAGGCGGCACACCGTGTCCTCGGGCTCGGCTTCCTCGAGTACGTCGTGCTCTCGTTGATCGCACTCGCCGCTTCGATCGCTCTCTTCGCGGGGATCGACGGCCACGCCGGCCTCTCGACGACGCTGCCGGGAGGGCTCGTCATCCCGGCCCTGGCGGTTGCCGCGTGGGCCACGTCGCCTAAACGGGTCGACCGACTCAGCAAGCCTGCCGCCGGCCGCGCCCGAAACGTCTTTGCGAACGGCGTCGCCGGAGCGAGCTACGTTCGGCAGTTGCTGCTCAGCCCGCGCGAGCACGGTCTCGGCGTGCTCGGCAACGTCATGTACTGGGTCGGCGATATCGGGTGTCTCTGGGCGGCGCTGATGCTGAGCGGGTCGTCGGTCTCTCTGTCGAAGCTCGTGCTCGCCTACGCGGCCGGCTATGTGCTCACGCGACGTGCACTGCCGGCGGGCGGAGCGGGCTTTGTCGAAGTCGCTCTCACCCTCGCGCTCGTGAGCGTCGGTGTCGGGTTCGTCCGGGCACTCGTCGCGGTCGTCATCTACCGCCTCTTCAACTTCTGGTTGCCGATCCTCCCGGCGCTTCTTCTGATGCCCGCGATCAAGGATCTGCGACGGCGGTTTCGGGTGGCGCCGAGGCCTCGCGCCCACTGACACTCCGCGCCGGACGCGCTGGCTACGATCGGCGCGTGCGCTATCCGGTCGCTCTCTTCGATCTCGACGGCACCGTGATCGACTCCGGCGCCATCATCCTTGCGTCGATGCGGCATGCGGCCGAGACGGTCGTGGGCGGCGAGTGGGCCGACGACGAGCTGATGAGAGCGGTCGGCGGCCCCGGGTTGGAAGCGCAGATGGTTGCGCTCGATCCTGAGCGCGTCGACGAGCTCGTCCGGGTCTACCGCGCACACAACGAGCCGCTGCACGCAACGCTCGAGTGCTGCGCCGGCATGGACGAAGTGCTGGCGACGCTGAAGGAACGCGGACACCGGCTGGGGATCGTGACTGCGAAGCGCCGACGGACTGTCGACCTCGCGTTTGCGCGGCTTCCGATCGAGCACCTGTTCGAGACGGTCGTCGGCGGCGACGAGACGGAGCACCACAAGCCGCATCCGGCCCCGCTGCTGCTCGCGCTCGAGCGGCTCGGCGCGACGCCGGATGAAGCCGCCTACGTTGGCGACTCGCCCTTCGACATGCAGGCGGCGAAGGCCGCGGGGCTCTACGCGATCGGCGTCAGCTGGGGGCGCATCCACACCGCCGAGAAGCTGACGGACGCCGACGTGATCGTCGACCGTGCGGAGGAGCTGCTTGACCTCCTCTAAGCCCGCGGAGCAGCGCGCGGAAGAGCTCCGGCTACAACTCAACCGCTGGCTGCACGAGTACCACGTGCTCGACGACCCGAGCGTGGACGACGCGACGTACGACCGCCACTACGACGACCTGGTCGAGCTCGAACGGAAGCACCCGGAGCTCGTCACCTCCGACTCGCCGACACAGCGTGTTGGCGCGCCGGCGTCCGAGAGGTTCCGAAAGGTGCGCCACCTGACCGCGATGGGGTCGCTCGAGAAAGTGACGACGGAGGAGTCGCTCGTGAAGTGGGCGGAGGACGTGCAGAAGCGGCTCGACAGCGACGAGCCGATCGCCTTCGTGCTCGAGCCGAAGATCGACGGGCTTGCGATCAACCTCACCTACGAGACGGGGCTGTTCACGCGCGGTGCAACGCGCGGGGACGGCGAGATCGGCGAGGACGTGACCGTGAACCTCAGAACGATCCCGTCGATCCCGCTGCGCATGCTCGGGGCGGACGTCCCGTCGTTGATCGAGGTTCGGGGTGAGGTCTACATGCCGCTCAGCGGCTTCCGCGACCTGAATGAACGCCTGGTCTCAGAGGACAAGAAGCCGACCCCGAATCCGCGCAACGCCGCCGCCGGATCGCTACGCCAGAAGAACCCCGCGATTACGGCATCGCGGCCGCTCTCCTTCTGGGGCTACGGCGTCGGCGCGCACGAGGGCGTCGAGCTCCGCACCCACTGGGCGACGCTGCAGTGGCTGAAGGAGCACGGCTTCCCGATCAACCCGTTTGCCGAGCGACTCGAGTCGATCGAGGCCGTCGCGAAGGCGTGCCGGGAGTGGGAGCGCAAACGCGCGACGCTCGACTACGAGATCGACGGCATCGTGATCAAGGTTGACGACTACGACCAACAACGGCGACTCGGTGCGCTGCACTCGCGCCCGCGTTGGGCGCGCGCATACAAGTGGGCGCCGATGACCGCAACGACACGCCTGAACAAGATCATGATCCGCGTCGGGCGCACCGGCGCGCTCAATCCGTGGGCGATCATGGAGCCGGTCGAAGTCGGCGGCGTGACGATCTCGCGCGCCACGCTGCACAACGAAGAGGACATCAACCGCAAGGACATCCGCGAAGGCGACGACGTGATCGTGCAGCGCGCCGGCGACGTGATTCCGCAGATCGTCGGGCCGGCCGGTCCGCATCGCAGAGGGACGAAGCCGTTCAAGATGCCCACGCACTGTCCGCTCTGTGGCACTGAGATCGTCAAGCCCGAGGGTGAGGTGAAGCACGTCTGCCCGAACCGCGCGTGTCCCTCACGCGGGCTCGAGACGTTGATCAACTGGGTGCAAGGCCCGGCGGACATCGACGGCGTCGGCGAGCAGACTGTTCGCACGCTCTGGGACCTGGGACTTGTCCGTTCGCTCCCGGATCTCTATCGCCTGACGAAGGAACAGCTGCTCGAAATCGATGGCTTCGGCGACATCTCGGCGACGAACGCAATCGAGCAGATCGAGGCGTCGCGTACCCGCGTCCCGTTCTCACGGGTGCTCCTCGGGTTGAACATCGCGGGCATCGGCTGGGTTCTGGCGCAGAACCTTGCCCGGCAGGTCGGGAGCGTCGATGCGCTGATCGCCGCGACGCCGGAGGAGCTCGCCGAGGTAGAGGGCTTCGGGCCGGACCGCGCCGAGGGGGTCGTCGAGTGGTTCGCCGACGAGGAGAACCGCCGGCTCGTCGACGAGTTGCGCTCGATCGGCCTGAACTTCGAGTCCGACGAGGCCGACAAGCCTGTCGATGGGCCGCTCACCGGGTCGCAGTACGTGATCACCGGGACACTCGAGTCGATGTCCCGTGAGGAGGCGCGCGAAGCGCTCGAGGCGCTCGGCGCGAAGGTCTCCGACAACGTCTCGAAGAAGACGACCGGCGTATTCGTCGGTGAGAGCCCAGGCTCGAAGGTCGCCAAGGCGGAGAAGGCGGGCGTGCCGATCCTCACCGAGAACGACCTGGAGAAACTGCTAGCCGGCTGACGCCAGCGCGGTCGCGAACCGATCCTCCGCTCTTTCCGCGGAGAGACGTTGCACGGGCCAGCCGTTCTGCAGCACCGCGAAGCCGTAGCGGTCGCGAACGTAGCCGCTGAGCGCCGACGCACGGTCAGTCGTCCCGGTCTTGGCGCGGACGGCGCCGCGCGAGGGCGGCTTGCGCAGCCGCTTGTCCAGCGTGCCGTTGATCCCGGCGATCGGCAGCGACGCCCAGAAGGGGTTGCGCAGCTCGGCGTCGTTCCAGACGGCGACGAGCAGCGCCGCCAACATGCGCGCGGTGAGGCGGTCGTCGATGGAGAGGCCCGAACCGTCCGCGATGCGCACGCCCGCGAGCGGGACGCCGGCGGCGATGAGATCGCGGAGCACGATAGCGACGCCTGC
>JAYUEQ010000225.1:0-1592 GCA_043739205.1 Thermoleophilia bacterium | reverse complement strand
CGAGTGTAGTGGGGCGTTCGGAGCGTCTCGTTTCCGTAGAGGCTTGATGTGGAATGCACGCGCACTTGCGGCTGGTGGCTCAGACGCGGCGCATCTCGCCCGGTTCGGGCTTGAACGTAGACACCGTTATGCCCTGCGCCCGACCCGTGCGACCTGCTTGGTCTGAGCCATCCCCGCAAGCACGCAATCCCACATCAAGCCTCTAGAGGCTCAACACGACGAGACGCTCTTCGGTCATCTCGCGTACGGCCCAAGCGGGACCTTCCTTCGTGTTGCCGGAAGCCTTGACGCCGCCGTACGGCATCTGGTCGGCGCGGAAGGTCGGTGCCTCGTTCACGACCACGCCTCCGAAGTCGAGCCGCCGCGCGGCCTCGAGGCACGTCGGCAGATCGGTGCTGAAGATGGCCGCCTGCAGGCCGTACCGCGTCGCGTTGGCCTGATCGATCGCCTCGTCGAGGCTTGCGACACGAGTGACGGTCACGACCGGGCCGAAGACTTCGTCGCACTGCACCCTGTCGCTCGGCGAGGGGTTCGCGATCACGGTCGGGCGGATCAGTCCGTCCTCGCTCGTGTCGCCGCCGGTCAGAACCTCGCCCGTCGACGCGCGGATCCACTCCAGGATGCGCTCCTGCTCGCCGCTGTTGATCACCGGCCCGACGTCCGTGTCGGGATCGCCGGGGTCGCCGACCTTCAACCCCTCAACTGTCGGGACGAACGACTCGATGAACGCGTCCCAGCCGTCTGCGAGAACGAAGATCCGCTGCACCGAGATGCAGCTCTGCCCGGCGAAGGAGAACGCGTTGGCCGCGAGTTTCGCAGCGGTGCCCTCGGGCGCATCGGCGCAGACGATCGCGGGTGTCGCGTTCCCGAGCTCGAGCTTCACCCGCTTCTGTGGCGCGCGGGCCGCAATGCCCCAGCCGACCTCGCCGGAGCCGGTGAACGTGATCAGCTTCACGCGCTCGTCCGCGACGATCTCGTCGCCGATCTCGCGGGCCGAGCCGGAAACGACGTTCAGCCAGCCCGCCGGCAGGCCTGCTTCCTCCTCCAGTTCGGCGAGGAACAACGCGGAGAGTGGCGTGGCGGTCGCCGGCTTGAGCACGACGGGGCAGCCCGCGGCGAGCGCCGGAGCGATCTTGTGGGCGACCAGGTTGAGCGGGAAGTTGAACGGCGAGATCGCCCCGATCACGCCGATCGGGAGGCGCATCGTGAAGGCGAGCTTCCCTTCGCCCGCCTGGGAGGCGTCCATCGGCACCGTCTTGCCGGTCAGCGTCCGGGCCTCGACGGCGGCGAAGGTGTAGGTCGAGACGGCGCGCTGCGCCTCGACGCGTGCCGCCTTGAGCGGCTTGCCGGCTTCGGCGGAAATGATCTGTGCCGCTTCCTCCTGGCGCTCGGCGAGCAGCCGGGCCGTTGCGTCGAGGATGCGCGCCCGCTCGTGCGCCGGGAGCGGGCTCTGGAGCGCGGCAGCAGCGGCGTCCAGGGCGCGCCGCGTCTCCGCTGCGCCGCCTTTCGCGATGCGCCCGACAAGCTCGCCGGAGTACGGGGAGCGGACCTCGGTCCAGTCACCGGTCTCGACGCGCTCGCCGGCGATCAGC
>JAYUEQ010000224.1:0-5122 GCA_043739205.1 Thermoleophilia bacterium | reverse complement strand
TCAGGCGTCGGGAAGACCGAGCTCGCGCGCACGCTCGCCGAGTTCCTGTTCGCAGACGAGGACGCGATGATCCAGATCGACATGTCGGAGTACATGGAGAAGCACGCCGTGTCCCGCCTCGTCGGATCGCCGCCCGGCTACATCGGCTACGACGAAGGCGGCCAGCTCACCGAGGCCGTGCGGCGCAAGCCGTACTCGGTGATCCTCTTCGACGAGATCGAGAAGGCGCACCCCGATGTGTTCAACATCCTTCTGCAGATCCTCGAGGACGGAAAGCTCACGGACTCGCAGGGTCGCAAGGTCGACTTCCGCAACGTGATCGTGATCATGACGTCGAACATCGGCTCGGCGTCCATCTCGAAGAACGTCTCGCTCGGCTTCAACATGTCGAACGAGGACGGCCTGACCTACGACGACATGAAGACGCGCGTGATGGGCGATCTGAAGAAGGTGTTCCGGCCCGAGCTCCTGAACAGGATCGACGAGATCATCGTCTTCCCGAAGCTGATGAAGACGGAGATCCTCCAGATCGTCGACCTGCTCATGAACCGCCTGCGCGTGCAGATGGCCGAGCACGAGGTGACGATCGAGTTGACGGACGAGGCGAAGGACCTGCTCGTCGAGAAGGGCTGGGATCCGGCGATGGGCGCCCGCCCGCTGCGCCGCGCGATCCAACGCTACATCGAGGACCCGCTCGCGGACTACGTTCTCGGTCGCTCGCTCGAGCCGGGCTCGACGATCCTGGTCGCCCGCAAGAGCGACGAGGAAGTCGACATCACGGTCGTGCCCCCGGCCCCGCCGGAGGCGATCGGCGTCAGCGCCGCACCGGACGCACCGCCGGACGACCTGAGCGCCACCGAACCGGAGTAACGAAGAGGGCCGGCGCAAGGCCGGCCCTTCTACCCTCCGGACGTGGCCATCTCGCAACGCGCGCTACACCTTTGCCTGACAAAGGGTTGCGCGGCTACACACCTAGGACACGTCTGGGGCAGACGACGACGGGGGACTCCACAGGCGCAGAAGTAAGAAGATCGTTAAACGATGCTTCCTGTTCGCAACAAGTATTTAGGTCGCGCGTCTCATTGGTTGAGCGCTCACGTACCGCGCTCATCATGACCTAAACAAGGAGCATTTCGTTGACGAGAAAGCTGTGGCTCTCGACCGCTCTGGTCGCCGTTGCACTGCTCGCGGTGTTCGCTGGAAGTGGTGTCGCCAAGTCGGCCAAGGCCGGCGCCGTTGGTGGCACCCTGAACATCGACCTGCCGAACGACGTCGACTACACGGACCCCGCCCTCGACTACCTGTCGACCGGCTGGGAGATCGAATACGCAACCTGCCTGAAGCTGATGAACTACCCGGACGCCAACGGCGCCAAGGGCTCTCAGCTTGTTCCCGAGGCTGCAACCGGATTCCCGAAGGTCTCGAACAGCGGGAAGACCTACGACTTCAACGTGAAGGTCGGGTACACGAAGTTCTCGAACGGCCAGCCCGTCACGGCCGCGAACTTCAAGGCTGCCTTCGACCGCAACGCGGACCCGAAGATGCAGTCGCCGGCAGTGGCGTTCTTCTCCGACATCGTCGGATCGGACAAGTCGCCTGTCTCCGGTGTGAAGGTGAGCGGTTCGCACCTGATCGTCAACCTCACGCATGCGGCGCCGGACTTCCTCGCGCGCGTCGCCATGCCGTTCTTCTGCGCGATCCCGACGAACCTCGCGCATGATCCGAACGGCGTGCTCGCGCCGGCCTCTGCAGGCCCGTACTACATCGCGGATCGTGTCCCGAACAAGTCGATCACGGTCAAGCGCAACCCGTACTACAAGGGCAAGCGCCCGCACAACGTCAGCCAGATCGTCTACACGATCGGTAACTCGCTGCCCGCTACCTACCTGCGCGTCCAGCAGGGGTCGTCGGACTACGCCGCGGCAGGCATCCCGTCCGCGTCGTACTCCGAGGCAGCCCAGAAGTACGGCATCAACAAGGGCCAGTTCTGGGTCGAGTCGCAGCTCGGCGTGCAGTACCTCGCGCTGAACCACGACCGCCCACTGTTCAAGGGCGCGAAGGGAACCGCCCTTGCCAAGGCGATCAACTACGCGATCGACCGCAAGGCGATGCTCGCCCAGGGCGGTTATCTGGCAGGGAAGCGCACGGATCAGATCCTGCCGCCCGGCATCGCCGGCTTCCGCGACGCTTCGCTCTACCCGCTCAAGGGACCGGACCTGACGACCGCCAAGAAGTGGGCTGCGAAGGCCGGGCTCAAGCAGGGCCAGACGCTCGAGTACTACACCTCGAATACGGGCTCGGCTCCGCTGGTGGCCCAGATCCTGCAGTTCAACCTCAAGCAGATCGGGATCACCGTCAATTCGCACCCCTTCGCTCGTGCCGTCCAGATCGAAAAGGAAGGCACGCGCGGTGAGCCGTTCGACGTCACGTCCGAAGCGTGGATCGCCGACTACGCGGATCCATACGACTTCATCAACGTGCTGCTGTCGGGCGACAACCTGCACGCGTCGAACAACAACAACGTCGCGTACTTCAACGATCCGAAGTACAACGCGGCAATGCGGTCGGCGTCCCTCCTCTCCGGTAACGCGCGTTACACGGCGTACGGGAACCTCGACGTCAGCATGACGAAGGACAACCCGCCGTGGGCGGCCCGCTCGAACTTCAACGACCGCATCCTGGTCTCGAAGCGCGTCGGCTGCTTCACGTTCAACTCGATCTACTCGGTCGACCTGGCCGCCGTCTGCATCAAGTAGCCGGCTCCTGATCGGAACGCGGAGGGCGTCCTGCGGGGCGCCCTCCGCCCGATTTACGGAGGCCTTACGAGCGGAGGTGAACTGGTTTTACGCAAGTCGCACACGCTGCGATGCGTCAGGCATCCCCCACATGAAGGAGGCCATCATGGCCAAGCGCTATCTGATCATCGCTGCGGCAGTCTTTGCACTTGCCGCGGGCTCGGCTCTCGCGGCCGACCAGCCGAAGGGCCCGTTTGCGGGCACCGTGCACGCGGTCGGTGCCGTCACGTACAAGGACGGCAGCGAGCAGACATGGACCTGGGATCGCGGGCGCATCACGGCGCTCTCGTCCGCGTCGATCACGCTCACGCGGCGTGACAAGCAGCAGGTCAGCTTCACGATCACCAGCTCGACCCTCGTCCGCAACGACGGCGGGAGCTACACGCTTGCCGACGTGAAGGTCGGACAAGCTGCGACCGTTGTCTCACAGAGCGGCAACGCCGTGATCATCCGCAACATCCGCGGCGACGGCGCGCCGAGCGGCGCGGATCAGTCGGCGATCGACGGGCCGGCCAAGGGCTCCGTCACGGGCACGGTCGACGCGCTGTACATGGACGGATCGAAGCAGTCGTTCGACTACAACCGTGGCCGGATCACCGCCCTCACGGACGGTTCGCTCACGATCACACGGCAGGACAAGCAGACGGTGACGCTGTCGTTCGACTCGTCGCTGATCGTGCGGGACAAGGGCGAGGTCGAGAACGCCTCCGCGCTGAAGGTCGGCGAGGGCGCGATGTTCTTCTCGCAGAACGGCAAGCTCGTGCTCGTACGCTGCCTTGCTCAGCCGAAGGCGGCGAAGTAGGGACCGCAACCTGGTTCGGTTTTTGAACCAGGTTGCAGAGTTTCTCGGCGTCAGTCCGAAACTCAAGATCCTGGTTAAAGAGCGAACCAGGATCACCCGAGCTGCCAGACGTCGTCACGAAGCAGCGGCACCACTGTGCCGCTGCGCGTGACGGCGTCGACGTTCACCTCGGGCCCGCCGACCATGAAGTCGGTGTGCACGTTCGAGACGTTGACGCCCTCGATCACTCCACCTTCGACCGCCTCTGCATACGCGCCACCGTAGGCGACGTGGCAGGTGGTGTTCTCGTCGAACAGCGTGTCGTAGAAGGTCAGCCCGGTCTGGCCGATGCGCGAGGTGCCGTCGACCAGCGCAATCTCGCCGAGGTAGGCCGCGGTGTCATCGGTTTCGAGCTGCCCCCGGATGACGTCGGCACCCTCCTCGGCCCTCACCTCGACCATGCGGCCGCCTTCGAACCTGACTTCGAGGCCCTTGACGATCCGGCCGTAGAGCGCGAGCGGACGCGTCGAGCGGACGAAGCCCTCCGTGCGGCGCAGGTCCGGCGTCGTGAAGACCTCCTCGGTCGGCATGTTCGCGACGTACGGCAAGCCGGTCGCAGTGACCGACTCGCAGCCCTGCCAGCGCGACTCGGGCAGCAGCCCGACGCGCAGGTCGGTGCCCGGCCCTTTGAAATGGATCGAGTCGATTTCGAGGTCGTTGAGCGTCCGCGCGCGCTTGCCGATGCGTTGGACGTGGGTGCGCCACGCGGCGACCGGGTCGTCCTCGTCCAACCGCACCGTGAATTCGACCGCCTGCCACAGCCGCTCGAGATCCGGCTCGCCGAACATCTGCTCTGCCCAGCCCACGTTGGGGACGCCGATCACGGTCCAGTTGTTCAGCTGCTCGTTGATCTGCCGGTTCGACTCTTCCGCCAGCGCCAGCATCCGCGCCTTGCCGACGCGGTCGCCCGGCAGGTCGGCGAGCAGGTTCGGCTCGGCGTCGCCAGTGAGCGCGATCACGGCCGCACGCTCGTCACCAACCTGCACAGAACGCTTCAGGAGCCACGGCGGCGTCCAGGAGAGGATGTCCTCCGCTCCGTATTCGATCAGCGCGCGGCGGAGGTGCTGGTCGCTGTAGTACACGTCGACGTACGCGGCGCCGGCGCGGTAGGCCGCGCGTGTGACCGCCCGCGCAACCGGTGCGTGCTCGACGCGCGCGAGGACGTCGACGAGCTGGCCCGGCTGGACATTCGCGCCCACCCGAACCGCCAGCTCCGCGTACCGGTCCTCGCGAGTCGTCACTCCGCGAGCTGCCACGTCTCGTTGCGGAGGATCGGGACCGCCTTGCCGTCCTTTGTCAGCCCGTCCACTTCCAGCTCGGGGCGGCCGACCATGAAGTCGGTATGCACGTTCGAGACATTCATCCCGTCAGACGGCTCGCCGTCGAAGGTCTCCGGGATCCCGAAGCCGTAAGCGATGTGACAGGTCGCGTTCTCGTCATACAGCGTGTCGAAGAACGTGATGCCGGTCTTGCCCACGCGTGAGCT
>JAYUEQ010000223.1:0-2424 GCA_043739205.1 Thermoleophilia bacterium | reverse complement strand
GAAGATCAAGTCGGCGTTCGGTGAGCTCTTCATGGACCATCCGCCGATCGAGAAGCGCCTCGCAGCGCTCTCCGAGATCGCGCGCGAGATGGGCCGTCCCGTCGCCTAGTGGGCGTGCGCGACGTTCTCTTCGGCAAGAAGAAGCTCTCCGAGCCCAAAGCCGACCAGCTGTTCGCGCTCGCCACGGCGGCCGTGACCCTGGACACGGAGCTCGGCTTGAAGACCGCGGGCACGAGCGCGATCGCGTTCAAGCCGCAGTCGTCCGGCGAGTTCCGGAGCGCCTTCGACGACGTCGACCAGCTCGTCGAAGCGGTCGCGCAGCAGTGCGGCTCCGAGGTCGAGCGCAAGAGCGACGACTACGGCTACGACTGGATCATCGCGAAGGACCCTGACATCGAGGATCTCGTCGCGACCGCGCACACGCTCGCCTCGGAGCTGACCGCGAAGGGATTCGGGTCACAGCTCCTCGCGGCGATCTTCCGCTTCGACGGTTACGAGCATCCCGTCTACTTCATCTACGGCTTCAAGCGCGGCGCATGGTGGCCGTTCATCCCGATCGGCGAATCGAAGCGCGACAATGCCAAGGAACTCGAGCTGAAGGCGAAGCTCGAAAAAGAACTGCCGATCGAGCAGGACCTGACGCGCTGGCTCGCGCTGTTCGACGCGCCGGTGTAAGAGGCTCGAGTGTCTGACACCTGGCGTCTGGCAGCCTTCGCCGTTAGCCCACCAAAGGTGTCAGACACCGAACGGTATTAATCGTCGGGGCCAACGCGAACGAGCATCTTCCCGGTGTTGTGCCCGTGGAAGAGGCCGGCGAACGCAGCGGGGACGTTCTCGATCCCCTCGAGCACCGTCTCGCGGCACTCGATCTTCTCGTCGGTGACCCACGGCGCGACTTCGCGCATGAAGTCGCCGAAGTCGGCGAGGTGGTCGCTGACGATGAAGCCTTGGATGCGCAGGCGCTTCGAGACGATGAACCCGAGGTTGCGCGGCCCCGGCTCCGCCTGCTGGTCGTTGTAGCGCGAGATCGCACCGCAGGCGGCCACGCGGCCGAACGGGCGCAAGGCGGTCAGCGCCGCTTCGAGCTGCTCGCCGCCGACGTTGTCGAAGTACACGTCGATCCCCTCGGCGAGTGCCTCCTTCGCGGGCATCTCCTTGTAGTTGAACGCCTCGACGCCGAGCGAGCGAAGCCATTCGACCTTCTCGTCCGACCCGGCGCTCCCGATCACGCGCATCCCCTTGAGCTTCGCGATCTGCACGGCGGCGCTCCCGACGGCGCCGGCGGCGCCCGACACGTAGATCGTTTCGCCCTCCTTCACCTCCGCGATCTTCACGAGCCCGACCCACGCGGTGAAGCCGGTCATGCCCAGCACGCCGAGCGCAGTCGAGGGCGGCGCGAGCGACGAGTCGAGCTTCCGCAAGTGCTCGCCCCGAGCGACGCCGCTCTCGCGCCAGCCGAGCATCGAGGCGACCCAGTCACCTGGTGCGAGCCCGTCGTACTTCGACGCGGCGACGCGCCCGACGGCGCCACCGTCGATCGGCCCACCGACCTCGTACGGCCCGACGTACGTCCGGATCCCGGACATACGGCCGCGCATGTAGGGATCGACCGAGACGAACACGTTGCGGACGAGCACCTCGCCGTCGGCGAGCTCGGGCTCGTCGGTCTCCCGCAGTTCGAAGTCCGTCTCCTGCGGCACGCCTTGCGGCCGCGCAGCGAGCACGACTTCCCGCGTCATGACGCGACGGGCACGTCGGGGATGAACCCCTCATCCTGCAGAAGCTCCTGCGCTTCCTCGAGCGACAGATCCTCAGGTGGGATCACTGCGTCCGACGGAGAGAGATCATCGTCGGCGAGCTTCACCCCGTTCTCGCGCACGGCATCCGCAAGCGCCTGTAGCCCTGTCCAGAGCGCGCGTTCGTCTCCGTCCGCCACCGCCTTCCCGACCTCGGCGTCCAACTCGTTCAGCCGTACGAGCAGCGCGTCGTCGACTCTGAACTGGCCCTCGCCAAGCAGCCGCACGATCACTTGGCTTCCTCACCCTCGATCGCCTTCGGCGCGTCGCCACTCCCGAGCTCGGCCTTCAGTTTCGCAAGCTCGTCGTCGACCTGGCCGCCCTGCGAGATCTGGGCGAGCTGCCGGTCGATGTCGTCGCCCGAGGAGGTGAGGTCGGTGAGCGCGCCTGATGTCGTCAGCTCGTCGATCGCATTCGCGCGCGCCTGCATCTGCTCGGTCTTGTCTTTCGCGCGCTGCACGGCAAGCCCGACGTCTGCCATCTGCTCGCCGATGCCGGTCGCCGCTTCGCCGATCCGCACCTGCGCCTCGGCGGCCGAGTACTGCGCCTTGATCACTTCCTTCTGCGTGCGGAAGGCCTCGACCTTCGCCTGCAGCGTGCGCTCGCCCTCGATCAGCTTCTGCTGCTG
>JAYUEQ010000222.1:0-10344 GCA_043739205.1 Thermoleophilia bacterium | reverse complement strand
GCGCGAATCTCGCCGACTGCGATCGGCTGACCGTGCCAGTCGACGAGCTCGCATGCGCCGCCCGCTTGGCGCACCCGCTCGCACACCCACTCCGCCGCGCGCAGCACGTCGGCCTTGTGCGCCGGATCGGCGCTGATCGAAGGAATGCGGAGGAACTCCGCGAGCTCGTCGAACCACTCTGCCGCCATCGGCGGCGAGCCTACCTAATGGTGTCTGACACCAGTTCGGTCCGGCGACCGAGCGCTGGCCCGCGCAAGGTGTCAGACACCGTTACGCGACGTCGCGCAGCTTCTGGCTGTCTGCCAGCGCGCGGAGCTTCTTCAGCCCTTGGTTCTCGATCTGGCGGATCCGCTCCCGCGTCACCTGGAACGCACGGCCGACCTCGTCGAGCGTGCACGGCTGCTCGCCGTTCAGGCCGTAGCGAAGCTCGAGCACGCGGCGCTCGCGGTAGCTGAGCATCCCGAGACACTTCGCGAGCGCCTCGGCGCGGAACGACGTGTCGGCGGCCTCGTCGGGGAGAGGCGTGCTCTGGTCCTCGAGAAACTGCCCGAACTCCGACTCTTCCTCGTCCCCGACGGGCTTCTCGAGCGACACCGGGGTCTGCGACGTGCGCCGGATCGACTCGACCTCCTCGATCGTCATGTCGAGATCGATCGCGATCTCCTCGTTCGAGGGCTCGCGCCCGCGCTCGGCGCGCAACTTGCGCTCGGTGCGCATGATCTTGTTGAGCTTCTCGACGACGTGAACCGGCATGCGGATCGTGCGCGCCTTGTCGGCGAGCGCGCGGGCGACCGCCTGGCGGATCCACCACGTCGCGTAGGTCGAAAACTTGTAGCCCTTGCGCCAGTCGAACTTCTCGGCGGCGCGCACGAGCCCGATCGTGCCCTCCTGGATCAGATCGAGGAACGGCAGGCCCTGGTTCCGGTAGCGCTTTGCGATCGACACCACGAGCCGCAGGTTCGCCTCGACCATCTCCTGCTTCGCACGATGATCGCCGCGCTCGATGCGCTTCGCGAGCTCGACCTCCTGAGCGGCGGTCAGCAACTCGACCTTGCCGACATCCTTCAGGAACAGCTGCAGCGAGTCGGCCGAGAACTCCGTGTCCACCGGCTCCTCCACCTCTTCGGTCTGAGCCGCGTAGAAATCCGCCGCCGCATCGGTTGCGACGTCAAGCGGCGTGACCTCTTCGTCGTCAGCGACCTCGGCGACGATCTCGACGTCCAACTCGATCTCTTCCTCGAGTTCCACGACGTCCATTACCACCTCGTCCTTGCTCACGGGACCCCCTCGCTGGCCGGAGCATTGCCTGACCGGATGCGGCACTGTCGCAGCAGAACCGGACAGACGCCATAGGCCGTGTGGCTCATCTTTGGGTGCGCTTAGTCCCACCTGCCACAAGACTGCCGAGGAAGGTATTTGCTTCCCTCCCGAGCTCGGTCTTCGGCCCGAGTGAGCGTGCGAGCCGAAACTCGGTGATGGCCTGGTCGCGCTGGCCTGTCCAGGCGAGCAGCAAGCCGAGGTGATAGCGCACGGACTGGCTGCGCGGGAACCGCCGCACGAGTGGCCCGAGCCGGGAGAACGACGCCGAGAGGTTGTCCATGTCGAAGCGCCCCACAGCCGCCGCCACCTGCGCTTGGTCACTCGTCGGATGGAGCTGCGCGGCCCGCGCCCAGGCACGCTCGGCGGAGTGCTGGTGACCCTGGCGCTGAAGGATCGAGCCGCGCACGAGCAACGGATCGTGCGAGTCGGACTGGAACGGCGGATAGCCCTGGCTGAAGTACTGCGGGTGCAGAAGCACGTCTGACTGGATCTCGTAGTAGGTGTCACGGCCGGCCTGCTTGGCGGCACGGAAGGCCTGCGCCGCGTCGGCGAAAAAGCCCGCGCAGTAGAGGGTCGTCCCATAGTTGAACTGGACGACCGGGTCGTTCGGTGCGAGGAAGGCGAGCTGCTCGAGCGCGCGGGCCGCGTCGACCGGCGGCTGGACGAGGGCTGCTCGCACCGCGCCGACGTTGGCGGTCGCCGTTCCGGGCACGATGAACGGCTTCGGACGCTGCTTGCACTGCGCTTTCGGCTGCTCGGGGCTCTGGTGGGTGGCATAGACCACGCCGACCACCGTTCCCGCCGCGAGAACGGCCAGCAGGCCCACGATCAGCCTGACACGGTTCGCCGGGGACATCGCCGGGAAGCTAGCGGGAAATACCCAGCGAGCCGCTACCGTTTGGATAGTTATGCCTACCTACCGCGAACTGCTGCAGCAGACCAAGTCCGAGATCGCCGAGATCGACGCCGCCAGCGCGAAGGCGCTCGACGGCGCCGTCTGGATCGATGTCCGCGAGGCGGACGAGTGGCAGGAAGGCCACCTCCCCGGCGCCGTCCACATTCCGCGCGGCTACCTCGAGTCGCGCGTCGAGAGCGTCGCGCCCGACAAGACCGCACCGGTCGTTCTCTACTGCGCGTCCGCGGCGCGCTCCGCGTTCGCCGCGAAGTCGCTCGAGGAGCTCGGCTACGAGGACGTCTACTCGCTCGCCGGTGGCTTCACCGATTGGAAGCGCAACGGGCTCGAGGTCACGACCCCGCGGACGCTGTCGCCCGAGCGCCGCACGCGCTACTCGCGCCACATCCTGATCCCCGAGATCGGCGAAGAGGGCCAGCTCAAGCTGCTCGACGCGCGCGTCCTCCTGATCGGCGCGGGCGGCCTCGGCTCCCCCGCCTCGCTCTACCTTGCGGCGGCCGGGATCGGCACGCTCGGGATCGTCGACGCCGACATCGTCGACGAGACGAACCTGCAGCGCCAGATCGCGCACTCGCTCGACACGCTCGGCATGCCGAAGGTCGACTCCGCAAAGGGCGCGATTGAGCGCCTGAACCCGGACGTCAACGTCGTCACGTATCGCGAGCGGCTCACTTCGGAGAACATCGATCGAATCCTCGACGACGGCTGGGACATCATCATCGACGGGGCCGACAACTTCCCCACGCGCTACCTCGTGAACGACGCGTCGGTGTGGCGCGGGATTCCCGTCGTGCACGGCTCGATCTACCGCTTCGAGGGCCAGGTCACCGTCTTCAAGCCGCATGTAGGCCCCTGCTACCGCTGCCTCTTCCCGGAGCCCCCGCCGCCCGAGCTCGCGCCGTCTTGCTCCGAGGGCGGCGTGCTCGGCGTGCTGCCGGGGATCGTCGGCTCATTGCAGACGAACGAGGCGATCAAGCTCGCCGCCGAGATCGGCGATCCGCTGATCGGACGGCTGCTGCTCTTCGATGCGCTCGCCACCGAGTTCAACGAGGTGAAGATCGAGCGGCGCCCGGACTGCCCCGTCTGCGGCGACCACCCGACGATCACTGAGTACATCGACTACGTGGAGTTTTGCGCGCGATGAGCATCGTTCGGGTCCCGCCGGTACTCCGTGCGGAAGCCGGTGGCGCCCGCGAGGTCGAGGTGACCGGCGCGAACGTGCGCGAGGTCCTCGAGGATCTTGCGACGCGAATGCCCGCGCTCGGCTCGCGCGTGTACGACGACGGGGAGCTGCAGTCGTTCGTGAACGTCTACGTCGACGGCGAGGACGTGCGCACCCGCGACGGCCTCGACACCCCCGTCCGCGACAGCTCGACGGTCATCTTGCTACCGGCGATGGCCGGTGGTTGCTAGCAGCCTGCTCGACCTGATCGGGAACACCCCGCTGGTCGAGCTGTCCAAGCTCTCGCCCCCGGGCCGCACGATCTACGCGAAGCTCGAAGGGCAGAACCCCACCGGTTCGATCAAGGACCGCGTCGCGCTCGCGATGGTCGAGGCGGCCGCCCTCGAGCCGGGCCAGGAGCTGCTCGAGCCGACGAGCGGCAACACCGGGATCTCGCTCGCGCTCGTCGCCAAGCTGAAGGGCCTGAAGCTGACGTGCGTGATGCCGTCGAACGCGACGCCCGAGCGGCGCGCGCTGCTGGAGCTCTACGGCGCCACGATCATCGAGTCGCCCGGCGATCTCGGCTCGAACGGCGCGGTACGTATGGCGCAGGAAATCGCAGCGCGCGACGACCACTACGTCATGCTCTTCCAGTACGGGAACGAGGCGAACCCCCGCGCGCACTACGAGGGCACGGGCGCGGAGATCGTGCGCGAGCTTCCCCGCGTCGACGCGCTCGTCGCGGGTCTCGGCACCGGCGGGACGCTGATGGGGACCGGCGCGCGCTTGCGCGAAGCGTTCCCCGGCGTGCAGATCGTCGCCGCGGAACCGCTGCCCGGCGATCCCGTGATGGGACTGCGCTCGCTCGAGGACGGCTACGTGCCGCCGATCCTCGACGTCTCCCAGCTCGACCGGAAGCTGCTCGTCTCGAACACCGAGGCGGCCGCCGCAGTGCGCGTACTGCTCGATCGCGAGGGGCTGTTCGCGGGCGTGTCGGCGGGCGCGGTCGTGCACGTCGCACGTCGGATCGCTGAGGAGCTTCCCGAGGGTTCGGTCGTGGTCGCCGTGCTCGCAGACGGCGGGTGGAAGTACCTCTCCGCGCCGTTCTGGAGCGGCGAGGAGATCGACGAGGCCGTTCTCTGGTGGTGATCCCCGAGGCGATCCGCGCCGAGCTCGTCGCGCACGCGCGCGCTGAGGCGCCGAACGAGTGCTGCGGCCTCGTGCTGATGCGCGACGAGATCGCGGTCGAGTACATCCGTGGAGTCAACAAGCTTGCATCGCCGTACCGGTACGAGCTGTACATCGACCCGTTCGTCTGGTCGGAAATCGACGAGAGCGTCGAACAGATCGTCTTCCACTCGCATCCGGAGACGGAGCCGCGCCCCTCTCGGACCGATCGGGAACTGGCCGGCCTCTGGTCAGGCCGGCCGTTCCTGATCTACGGAGTCAAGCTCGACGAGCTGCGCGCGTGGCGCATCGCCCGCGACGACGTCGTCGAACTGCCGATCACGTCACTTTGAACGAGCCGTGCATGAAGGACGCGTGGGGGTCGCAGACGTACGTGTAGGTCCCTTTCTTCAGCGTCAGCGTCCACGTCGTCGTACCGAGACCGCCGACAGCCGTCTTCTTGTTGACGCCGGGGCCGGTGAGGTGAAAGTCGTGGATCTTCGACTTGTCCGCCACGGTGATCGTGTAGGTGCCGGCCTTCAGCGCCGTCACGGCCTTCCCGCCCTGCTTGAGCGTGATCGTGAAGCCGGGGCCGACCGTTCCGGCGAGCTGCCCGGTGGCCGCGCCGGCGGCGGGGACGGCGATCACGGCGACCATTGTTGCAAGAGCTACGAGCTTCATTCGTCGGGCTCCTCTGCTTCGGGATTCCTGGCCCCGACAGAGTACGCTCGCGCTGATGGAGCTCGCGCAGGTCGTGTCCGCCGAATCGCTCGTCGAGCCGCAGGGCCGCTACCTCGCGGATCTGATGGGTCGCGGCGTGAAGGGGACGGCCGATGCCGTCGTACTCCCCTCGTCGGTCGAGGAGGTCGCGGCGGTGATGCGCTGGTGCTACGACAACGGCGTGCCGCTGACTGCGCGCGGTGGCGGCACGGGTCTCGCGGGCGGGGCGATCCCGGTGCAGGGCGGCGTCGTGATCGGCTTCGAACGGTTGAACCGGGTCCGGCAGTTCGACCCGCTGCTCTGGCGGATGCAGGTCGAGGCGGGCGTCACGACCGGGGACATCCAACGGCTCGCGCGCGAGAGCGGCCTTCGCTTCCCGCCCGATCCCGGCGCCGCGGAGGTCTCGCAGATCGGCGGCAACATCGCGTGCAACGCCGGCGGCCCCCACGCGTTCAAGTACGGCGTCACCGGCAACTGGGTGACGGGGCTCGAGGTGGTGATCCCGCCGGGTGAGATCGTTCAGGTGGGCGGGCCGTTGCGCAAAGACGTCGCGGGCTACGACCTGAAGAACCTGCTCGTCGGGTCGGAAGGGACGCTCGGGTTGATCACGGCGGCGTGGTTGAAGCTCGTCCCCGCGCCCGAGCTCGAGCTGCCGGTGATCGGTCTCTACCGCGATGCCGAGGCAGGCATCAGTGCGATCGAACGCGTGCTCGCGTCGGGAGTCGTGCCCGCGGCGATCGAGTACCTCGACGCGGTCACGCTGCAGTTCTCCGGCGACGCGTATCCCTTCCGCCTGCCCGAGGGCGCTGCGTTCATGGTGATCACGGAGGCCGACGGATCTCATTCGGAGGCGCGGCGCGTGGCGGTCGAGCTGCAGGAAGCGCTGGCCGAGGACGCGGTCGCCGTGCACTCGCCGGTCGAGC
This sequence comes from Thermoleophilia bacterium, assembly GCA_043739205.1. GTDB lineage: Bacteria > Actinomycetota > Thermoleophilia > Gaiellales > Gaiellaceae > PALSA-600. The sequence goes on along the minus strand of JAYUEQ010000222.1, from coordinate 4,139 downwards.
CCTCAGAGGTCGGCGAGTTGTGGCGGTGGCGAGGCGGTGCAGCGTTCGCCATCCTCGCGCAGCACGGCGGCGCCTACAGCGAGGACATCGCGGTGCCGCTTGACAAGCTGCGCGACGTCGCACGCGAGACGCTCCTGATCGGTGAGCGCCACAACGTGGTCGCCTTGTCGTTCGGGCACGCAGGCGACGGCAACATCCACTCGACGTTCCTCTTTTCTCCCGACGACCTCGACGAGGAGCAGCGCGCCGACGACGCGTGCCACGAGCTATTCGAGCTCGCGCTGCGCCTCGGCGGCACGATCAGCGGCGAGCACGGTGTCGGCTGGCTGAAGCGCGGCCAGCTCGAGCACCAGCTCGGCCCCACAGGCTTCGACCTGCACAACCGGATCAAGCAGACCTTCGACCCGAAGAACCTGCTGAATCCGGGCAAGAAGCGCTAGCCCCACCCGGCCAAGGTCTTGCGGGACCGGTCCTGTGGTCAGACCAAGGTCGGCAAAAGTGCAACATTCTGTCCACGGCACAGGCGCCTTTGGCATGGTTGAGCCGCGCCGCCGCAGCGCGCCTCGTGCTTTCGGGCACGTCGCTACGAGACACGACTCGTGGTCAGACCACGAACGAACCGCCGCGCCCTAGGCCCAAACCGACTGGTCCGGTCGACCTAGACTCGTCTCGTGTCCACCAGCTCGCACGACGCCCTTCGTCGCCGCGCTCGCGCGGGGCTCGTCTCCGACGCCGAGCGCGCGCCGGCGCGCGCGCACTTCCGCGCGATGGGGATCGACCCCGCCCGCCTCGGCGGCCCGATCGTCGGCATCGCCTCGACCTGGACCGGAACGATGCCGTGCAACCTGAACCAACTCGAGCTCGCAGCGCGGGTCGGCGAGGGCGTGACTGCGGCCGGCGGCGTGCCGCTCGGCTTCAACACCATCGCCGTCTCCGACAACCAGTCGCAGGCGACACCCGGCATGCGCGCGTCGCTGATCTCGCGTGAGGTGATCGCCGATTCGATCGAGTTGATGGTGCACGCGCACGACTTCGACGCGGTCGTCTGCGTCGTCGGCTGCGACAAGACCGTCCCGGCTGCGCTGATGGCGCTCGCGCGCATCGACAAGCCCGCCGTCGTGCTCTACAGCGGCCCGATGCGAGCCGGACGGCTGCGCGGCCGCGAGGTGACGATCCAGGATGTCTGGGAAGCCGTGGGCGCCGAAGAGCGCGGGCTGATCCCCCGCGACGAGCTCGACGAACTGGAACGGGTCGCGTGCCCCGGCCCGGGAACGTGCGCCGGCCACTTCACCGCGAACACGATGGCGGTCGCGCTCGACTGCCTCGGGATCACCCACATCGGTGACGGTTTGATCCCCGCCGACGAGACCGCAGCGAAGAACGAAGCGGCACTCCGCGCCGGCACGCGCGCCGTCGAGCTGACCACAACGGCGCGAACCTTCCTCGACCGCCGTGCACTCTTGAACGCGATGGCGGGGATTGCGGCGACCGGCGGCTCGACGAACGGGATCTTGCACCTGCTCGCGATCGCACACGAGGCGAGAATCCCCTTGACGCTCGACGAGCTCGCCGACGTCGGGAGCCGCACGCCGGTAATTGCAAGCCTCGCACCGTCGGGTCGCTTCATGGCCGAGGATCTCCACCGGGTCGGCGGCACCGCGGTGCTGATCCGCGAGCTCGTGCGCGGCGGGCACATCGACGGAGCCGCGCCGACGATCGGCGGTGCGACGCTCGCAGACGCGACGCGCGCCGCAGCTACGCCCGACGGTGAGGTGCTGTTCACACTCGAGCAGCCGTTCAAGCCGACGGGCGCGCTGCATGCGCTGCGCGGGAACCTCGCGCCCGACGGCAGCCTCGTGAAGCTCGCCGGTGGCCGGCGCAGCCATCGCGGGCCGGCGCTCGTGTTCGACAGCGAGGAGGCCTGCACGGACGCCGTACGCGCGGGCATGGTGACCGAGGGCGCGGTGCTCGTCGTGCGCTACGAGGGTCCCGCGGGCGGTCCCGGAATGCGCGAGATGTTGAGCGTCACAGCATCGGTCGTCGGCGCGGGGCTCGGGGAGTCGGTCGCGCTCGTGACAGACGGGCGTTTCTCGGGTGCAACCCGCGGTCTCATGGTCGGCCACGTCGCGCCCGAAGCCGCAAGAGGTGGCCCGCTCGCGATCGTCCGCGACGGGGACACGATCGCGATCGACATCGATGCGAAGAGCCTGACGCTCGAGCTCGACGACGCGGAGATCGCCGAACGGCTCGCTGCGTGGCAACCGCCCCCGCCGGTGTACACGGGCGGCGTCTTTGCGCGCTACCGCGCGCTCGTCGGCTCCGCTTCGGAAGGCGCGGTGCTCTTACCATGGGCGCAATGACCTTCGAAGGAAAGCGCGCGCTCGTCACCGGAGCGGGCTCGGGGATCGGCGCAGCCGTTGCCCGCCGGCTCGCCGCCGACGGCGCAGAGGTGATCGTCGCCGACCTGCTCCCGCAGACCGTCGCGGACGAGCTCGGCGCGCAGGCGGCCGTGCTCGACGTGCGTCACGAGGATCAGGTCGAGTTCGCGATGGCCGACCTCGATGTTCTGGTCAACTGCGCCGGCATCGGCTCGACGACGAACGCGCCCGAGACAACGCTCGCGGTCTGGGAGAACGTGTTCGCGGTCAACGCGCGCGGCACATTCCTCTGCTGCAAGTACGCGATCCCCGGCATGGCCGCCCGCGGCGGCGGCTCGATCGTGAACATCGCGTCGGTCGCGGGGCTCGTTGGGCTGCGGAACCGCGCCGCCTACTGCGCCTCGAAAGGCGCGGTGATCGCGCTGACACGCGCACTCGCGGTCGACCACGTCGCGGACGGCATTCGCGTCAACGCCATCGCTCCCGGCACAGTCGACTCGCCGTGGGTACGCCGGCTCGTCGAGGACGTCGGCGAATCACTCGATGCGCTCCGCGCGCGACAGCCGCTCGGGCGGCTCGGCACGCCGGAGGAGATCGCCGACGCCGTCGCGTACCTCGCGGCCGCCGAGTTCGTCACCGGCAGCGTGCTGGTGATCGATGGCGGTCTGACTGCCGCCTGATGCTCGCGCTCGTCACCGAGCCCTCGGTCGCCCACTCGACCCGGGTCGCCGACGTTGCTGAGCCGACCGGTGACGGTGTGCTGCTCCGCGTGCTCGAAGTCGGCGTCTGCGGGACCGACCGCGAGATCTCTGAAGGCCTCTTCGGCGTGCCCGCCGACGGGACGTCACTCGTGCTCGGCCACGAGTCGCTCGCCGTCGTCGAGCGCGATGGCCACGGCTTCAGCAAGGGCGACCTCGTCACCGCGACCGTGCGGCGCTCGTGCAGGCACTGCCTCGCCTGCGAGGAAGGCGCACCGGACTCGTGCCTCACCGGTGACTACGCCGAGCGCGGGATCACGCGTCTTGATGGGTTCGCGCGCGAGCGCGTGATCGAGGATCCCGAGCAGCTGATCCCGATCGCGGCCGGACTCGGACGGCTAGGCGTGCTCGCCGAGCCGACCTCGATCTGCGAGCGCGCGATCCGTCACGCGTTGACGATCGGCGGCCGCCAGCCGTGGCAGCTCGAGCGTGCGCTGGTCGTCGGCGCGGGCGCGATCGGAATGATCTCCACATACTTGCTGCGACTCGCGGGCGTCGAGGTCTGGACGGCGTCGTTGGAACCGAGCAGCGACCTCGTCAGCGCATCTGGCGCGCGCTATGTCTCGACGAGGGACACGTCACTCGCGGATCTGCGCGCCGAGACGGGCGGCTTCGATCTCGTCATCTCCGCGGTGCCGGATGCACAGCTGATGGCGGAGTCACTCGGCCTGCTGCGGCGGAGCGGCGTCGCCTGCCTGCTCGGCATCGACGGACGGCCGCAGGCAGTGACGATCGACGGCCCGGTGCTCGGCCTCGACGCGATCCTTGAGAACCGCGTCGTCTTCGGCAGCGTCAACGCGCACCGCCGCGACTGGCTCGCCGCCGTCGCGTCGCTCGACCGCGCCCGCGAGCGTTGGCCGGAGCAGCTCGAAGCGTTCGTCGGCCGCCGCGTCCCGCTCGACGACTTCGCGGAGGCGTTCGCCTACCGCGGCGTCAAGGCGACGCTCGTCCTCGCCGACTAGCTTCGGTACGTGATCGTCTCGCGCTGCCCGGTCTCGCCGGA
>JAYUEQ010000221.1:0-2533 GCA_043739205.1 Thermoleophilia bacterium | reverse complement strand
CACAAGAACGTCAACATCGCGGACCGCGACAAGAACCTCGTTTGTCAGGACACCGGCATCGCGGTCTACACCTGCCGCGTCGGCGAGCACTTCCCGCTGCACCCGGCGCGCATCTACGAAGGGCTGCGCGACGGTACGGCGCGCGCGACCGTTGAGCATCCGCTGCGCTCGAACGCCGTGCACACGCTCACGCGCGAGAACACCGGCCCGAACATCGGCTACCGGCTGCCGATCGTGCACTGGGAGTTCATCCCGGACTGGGACGGGCTCGACGTGAAGTGCGTGCCGAAGGGCTCCGGCTCCGAGAACATGAGCTTCCTGAAGATGTGCATCCCCGCCGACGGCGTGAAGGGGATCAAGACGTTCGTGCTCGAGTCGATCGTCGGCGCAGGCGGCAAGCCATGTCCGCCCGGGATCGTCGGCGTCGGCATCGGCGGCACGGCGGACTATGCGATGTACCTCGCGAAGGAAGCGATCACGCGGCCTGTTGGCACTCGGAACCCGGACCCGCTCGTCGCGGCGCTGGAGGACGAGCTCTACGGCCTGCTGAATGAAACGGGGATCGGCCCGATGGGGCTCGGCGGCAACGTCACCGTTCTGCAGTGCCACATCGAGCATGCCGACACGCACATGACGCTGAACCCGGTCGCGGTCAACTATCAGTGCTGGGCTGCCCGCCGTGCCTCCGCTCACATCTCGCCGACGGGCGAGACCGAATTCGACCGCGAGTTTTAGAGATGGCAAACCACACCGTCACGTTCCCGATCACGCATCCGCAGGAGATCCTCAAGCTCAGAGCCGGAGACGAGGTCACGGTCCAGGGGCACATCATCGGCATCCGCGACCGCACGCAGATGCGGATCTTCGACGAGGGCGTCGAGCCGCCGATGGACCTCGCTGGTGCGTTTCTGCTGCACACCGCACCGGGCGTGCGCAAGCTCGACAGCGGCAAGTACGAAAAGGTTTGCATCGGCACGACGACAAGCGCGCGCATGGTGCGCTTCACCGAGCCGCTCGGCCGTCAGTACGGCGTGCGCGCGATCTGCGGCAAGGGCGGCTTTCCCGATGAGGCGATTGCGCCGATGCACGAGCTCGGCATGGTCTACTTCGCGATCGTCGGCGGGGCGGCTGCGCTCGAGACGACGCAGATCGAAGAGATCGAAGAGGTGATGTGGGAGGAGCTCATGCCCGAGTGCCTCTGGAAGTTCCGCGTCAAGGACTTCGGCCCACTCACCGTCGGCATCGACGCGCACGGCAACTCGCTCTACCACGACGTCCAGACCCGCGCCAAGGCCAAGCTGGAGGAACTCATTGCCCGCTTTTGATCTTCAGTTGTCCCGCTCCGGCGGGCTCACGCATGTGATCGACAAGGGCCTCGGCCCGCGCGGCTGGGCGGACGTCCTCGAGACATCCGGCGCCTACATCGACATCGTCAAGTTCGGCTGGGGGACCGCGTATGTCACGCAGAACCTCGAACAGAAGCTCGCGCTGCTGACCGATAAGCGCGTCGTGTTCGGCGGCACGTTTTTCGAAGCGGTCTACGCCAAGGGCCAGATCGATGAGTACAAGTCGTGGCTCACCGGCCTCGGCTTGACGCACGTCGAGATCTCCGACGGCACGATCGACATCCCGCGCGAGCGCAAGCTCGAGCTGATCGCCGACTTCGCGCGCGACTTCACCGTCCTCTCGGAGGTCGGCTCGAAGGACTCGTCGATCGAGTACAGCGCCGACGAATGGAAGACCTGGCTGCGCGAAGAGCTCGACGCCGGCGCGTGGAAAGTGATCACCGAGGCACGCGAGGGCGGCAGCGCCGGGATCTTCGACTCCTCGGGCGGAATGCGGACCGAGTTGATCGGCGAGATCGCGAGCGCTGTCGGCACCGAGCACGTCGTGTTCGAGGCGCCGACGAAGGCGTCGCAGGCGTGGTTCATCAAAGAGTTCGGCCCCGAGGTGAATCTCGGGAACATCCCGCCCGACGAGGTCATCCCGCTCGAGACCCTGCGTCTCGGGCTGCGCGGCGACACGCTGAAGGAGGTGCTGCTCCGTGAGCACGATTCAACTGCCGTCTGACGTCGAGTCGATGAGCGCCGAGGACGTGCTCCGTTACGCGCTGGAGCAGTTCCCGGGGCGGGTCACGCTCGCGTGCTCCTTCCAGAAGGAGGAGACCGTGCTGCTCGACCTGTTGTTCGGCCTCGAGCCCAAGGCGCGCGTCTTCGCGATCGACACGCACCACCTCTTCCCGGAGACCTATGAGCACTGGCGTGCCGTCGAGGAGCGGTACGACACGAAGGAGGAGGTGTTCGAAGGAGCGTCCGTCGAAGACGGGCTCTGGGATCGCAACCCGGACTTGTACCTCGCGATCGCGAAGGTCGAGCCGCTGAACCGTGCGTTGCTCGACCTTGATTGCTGGGTCACCGGGATCCGCCGCGACCAGTCGGCGACGCGCGCGAACGCGCCGAAGCTCGGCTGGGACGCGAATCACGAGCTGTGGAAGGCGAACCCGCTCGCCGACTGGAGCGACGAGGACTGCTGG